>NZ_JAMBOQ010000006.1 GCF_023715685.1 Priestia aryabhattai | reverse complement strand
TTACTCACCCGTCCGCCGCTAACGTCATAGAAGCAAGCTTCTAATCAGTTCGCTCGACTTGCATGTATTAGGCACGCCGCCAGCGTTCATCCTGAGCCAGGATCAAACTCTCCGAAGAAATGTTTGACTTGCTCAATTAAAAAATAAAATTTAACGTTGACGTTTGTCGCTTTGTTCAGTTTTCAAAGTTCAACCGCCGCTCTTAAGCGACTTTTTAATCTTACCAGTTTACCTCTTTCTTGTCAACAACTTTTTTAAGAAGTTTTTTCAAGTTTTTGATAAATTTAGTATCGCTCATCAGCGACGTATATAAATTTACCACGGATATTTTAAAGCGTCAATAGATTTTTTAAAATAAATCTTGTTTTTTTAGAAAAACCTTTTATCAAGAATAAATCAAGGCTATAAAATCATACGTTAGGGTATCTATACGTCATAACCACACCGTATCAGATACCCCTTATCTCTCTATCATTTCGCCACATAGTGTCTATGGTACAAACTCTTTCCTTTTGTTTCTACTTTTTTTACCATAATGATGTCTTTTTCAATTAAAAACTCAAGCAGTATTCCTAAATCAATAGCATAAGGTCGTATGTCGGGATGATGAACAAGTTCATTAAACGTCCATTCCTGCTTTTCACTTTTCATAATATGAACAAGATGCTTCGCACCCAATTCAGTTTTTTTATTTACTAGAAATTCACTCGCTAAGAAAAGCAGCTCTAAACGCTTACTAACCTCTTCTTGGCTAATAATTAGCTCTTCGTAAAGACGATGGATTTCAGGTTCTATTTTTTTCACTTGGTTCCACACTGTCACTTCTGGGTGAAATCCGTTTTCCAACACAGACAGTCGTGCTAAATGATGAAGAGCATGAATGACATGATTGAATGCATCTAAATAATGATTAGACGTATAAAAGTCTTTTCCTTCTTTAAATCGGCGAATCAACTTAGCAAACTCGACCCCTATTCTCTTTGTCCGATCTTCTCTCGGGAAATCAATCAAGCGTTTCTTTAAGTTTTCCATATATTCATTTCGATCAAATAGCACTTTACCATTTAAGATCCAATCAATAATACGGCGGTTCGTCCCATTCATAATCCATTCACTCATTTGCTGTTCAGAAGCCATATAAAGTGCTGCACGCTCATTTTCATATTCGTATTGTTTAATAAAAAGAGAAGTTTCTGTAGTTTTGGTCACAATAAATAAGATAGCATCCAAATTATCCGTCACTGGAGATTCTGATTTCTTTTTTTCAATCAGTAAAATACCTAGTGTGTCTTTATTGCTAGCTCTTTCTTGATATATTGGCCGTAAAACATCTTCCATTTTGAGCTCTCCTAACTGTAATAGACAAATATTTTTCAAAAATTTAAAGGCTATGGACTAAGATTTCTTTTTTTATTATATACGATGTATAACGGATATCCCACTCAGAATTATAGAAATCATTCAGAAAGCTCAAAAACCAACGATAATTTTCCGAAGATTCATTTTTTATCAACATTCACTGTCTCACTCTGTGATATATTGGTAACAGGGGGGATACTGATGGGGATAAAGTATTCAAATAAAATTAACAAGATTCGCACGTTTGCACTCAGCCTGATCTTTGTTGGTTTCATTGTTATGTATGGGGGAATTTTCTTTCGGTCTTCAGTCTGGCTAATGACTATTTTTATGCTCTTGGGGTTACTGTGCATCGTAGCCAGTACCGGCGTTTATTTCTGGATTGGCATGCTTTCTACGAAAGCGGTTCAAGTAACCTGCCCTACATGTCAAAAGCAAACAAAAATGCTAGGGCGCGTAGATATGTGTATGTATTGCAACGAGCCGCTTACGCTTGACCGGTCTCTTGAAGGAAAACAATTCGATGAAAAGTATAATAGAAAAAAACAAAAAGAAAGCTGATAGTATCACTACTATCAGCTTATTAGTGCGCTTTTTTAGCTGTACAATCAGGACACGTTCCGTAAATCTCCATTCGGTGATGACTAATATCAAAGTCAGTAATATGAGCAGCCAGCTTTTCTACTTCGTCTAAACCAGGATAATGAAAATCTACAATTTTTCCGCAGCTTTCGCAAATTACATGGTAATGCTCTGTTGTAACGTAATCAAACCGGCTTGATGCATCACCGTATGTTAGTTCCTTTACAATACCTACTTCGCGAAATACTCTTAAATTATTGTAAACGGTTGCTACACTCATATTTGGAAACTTACCTTCCAGCGCTTTATAAATATCATCTGCTGTTGGATGTGTCATGGAATTGATTAAATACTCTAAAATAGCATGACGTTGTGGTGTAATACGAACGCCAGTACCTTTTAACGTTTCAAGGGCTTCTTGTAAATGATTTGACACGTCATGCACCCCTCTTCTGTAAGTATTATTACTTTATAATTCTTATAATTAGTCTACATGTTTTACCCACGTTTTGTCAACTTGATGCCTATTCCTATTTTATGTAATAAGTAAAAATTATTCATATATTTTATGTAAAAAAAAGAAGTGTGGAAATCTATCCACACTTTTAAATATATTAACATCTGAGGAGGTATGCCCTACACTGATATTGTATGTTCAAAGACAAAAACTGCTCTAGTTATCTGCCTGTTTTTATGCCATTTTTTCTTTAATAAATGATAAAGCTTCTTCTACATGCCCTTTCACTCGAACCTTGCGATACTCTTTTACGAGCATTCCTTCTTTATTAACGATAAAAGTGGAGCGCTCAATGCCCATATATTCTTTTCCAAAGTTTTTTTTCAGTTTCCATACTCCATACTCTTCAGCTACGCTATGATCTTCGTCAGCTAAAAGTAAGAATGGAAGGCCGTGCTTATCAATAAACTTATGGTGTTTGTCGATTGGATCAGGGCTCACTCCTAGAATCATTGCATCTAGCTCTTCAAAATTTTCATGCTGATCTCTGAAATCACAGGCTTCTGTTGTACAGCCTGGCGTCATATCTTTCGGATAAAAATACAGCACAACGTTTTTCCCTTTCATCGACGCGAGTGATACTTGCTCTCCATTTGTAGACATCAATACAAAATCGGGTGCTTTTTCTCCGACTACAGCTGTCATATTTATCTTCTCCTTTACGCTTTTCATTTTCTTTGAATAGCGTACCCAATATTAGATAAGATGACAAGTTTAAGTGCGGGTAACTGTTCGCATCACAAAGATTGCAGGCATAATATAGCCGATAAACGCTTCAAAAGTTGCAAATAATTTCCCAACTCCAACCGGATACATATCTCCGTATCCTACTGAAAATAACGTCGCTGCGCTGAAATACATGCTGTTAAACAGCGTGTAAAAATAATGACCTTCATGCTCAAACCCTCCGCTTAACACCGGAATACTTCCCATTTCACACACCGTGTAAATAAGGCTAAATCCCAATAAAACTGTGATATATGAATAAAACAAGACAAAGAAATGACCAATTGAGAAAAAATGAAATTCTCCAAGTTCTTTTTCAAAGAGAAACTTCATACTACCAATTACAAACACAATGATAACGAGGATTAGAAAAATAACCATCATTCTACTCCTTTAATTTATACTCTATTACCACTATACGCGCGTTCTTGTCCGTTCATTACTACTCCGAAGCCACGAAAAAGAGCAGGCATTTAATTACCTGCTCCTCTGTATTTTTTGACACCTGTATTCCATAAGAAAATAGAGATTACAAAAAAGACGATTCCCATCACTGGGGTTAAAAATGCATATCCGTACCATTCTGACCTTCCTAAGAAATAAGCAGCTGGATATACGCCTACAAATGCAAAAGGAAGAATCCACGTTAAAACATATCGGATGACATTATTATAAATATCTACGGGATACCTTCCGTAGTTTCCAATATTATAAATAGTAGGCATAATAGAGGTTCTTGCATCCGACCAGAAGCCTATGCTTGCTAAGGCGATGAAAATCCCTGCGTATACAAGCGCTCCTCCTAAAATAAATAACAGAAAAATAAAAACATCATACCACTGGAAATGAAGATGTAAAGAAGACGCAGCGTAAGCCATTACTGCAATCCCTGTGATACCACCAAACAATGATTCTAGTTCTATCCGCTCTAAAATAACTTGAAACAAACTATGAATCGGCCGCGTTAAAATTCGGTCCATTTCTCCTTTAACAATGTAGCGCTCGTTGAAATCCCAAATGTTAAAGAAAGACGAAAAAATAGCAAAAGGGACTAAAAAGAAACCATAAATAAAGATAATTTCCTCTCGTGACCATCCGTGCAGTGACTGAGTATGACCAAATACAACTAAAATAAAAATCAAGTTAACTGTTTGAAACAATAAGTCTGATATGATTTCAACTACCATGTCCGTACGATACTGAAGCCTTGTTTTCATATATTGACCAATGTATTGAAAGAAAATCGAAAAATAAAACATTTTCATAGACTACCCTCCTTGAATGACCATTTTTTTCTTCGCTATGCTCCACAAACATGCAATAGGAATAAATAGAAGTCCTGACCAAACTGCCTGTGTGATAAGAGCATTTATTACTTCCTGCCCTTTAAATCCATTTGTGAAAATCATGCTCGGAATATAACTAATGGCCTGAAAAGGGAAATAGCTCATAATATGTTGCGCCCAGAAAGGATAGAAACTGATGGGCAGAAGAAGTCCTGAAAACAAATCAATGACCACTCGCTTCGCTCGAATGAGCCCATCATTATTAAAGAGAAAGAAAGTCGTAATACCCGTTAATAAATTAATTTGTGTGTTAATGATGAAACTAAAAATTAAAGACAGTTCAAAATAAAGCCACGTTGCTGCATTTGCGGAAAACTGAACTGGAAATAAAAACGCGACAATAATCATGCCGGGCACTGAGAAGAACAGCAGCCGAAAAATCCCTTCTCCCAGTCCTTGCATTGTTTTCATACCAAGATAGCTATATGGCTTAATTAACTCCACAGCCACTTTGCCATCTTTAATTTCTGTTGCCATTTCACGGTCAATGTTATTAAAATAAAAGGCTCTTGCCATCCATGAAACTGCTACATACGTTGTCATTTGGGTAATGGATAACCCTTGAATATTCTCTTTTCCTCCATAAATAGCGGACCATAAAAAGTAGTAAGCACCAATATTAATCGCATAAATCAATATTCCACTGTAATAATTCGTCCGATACGCCAGCATCATTAAAAAGCGAATACGTATCATCTCTATATATTTATCCATTCACAACACCTTCTTCATAAATGTTGCGAATGATTTCTTCTGTCGAAATTTCTTCAATGTTAATATCACTGATTTCATGCTTTGCCACCACTTTAGCAATCAGCTGTGACATTAAGTCTCCTTTATTTTGAAGCTGCGCTGTCCACAAATATTTTTGATCACCTTCAATCCAGTTAACAGGCATCCCTTGCGTCAATAGCTTCAACTGCTCTTTATTTGGAGCAGTTCCAAATTCAAACGTAATTTGTTTAAGATCTCCCCAATTCGAACGCAGCTTTTGCAGCGATCCGTCATAAATAATACTGCCTTCATCCAGCATTACAACGCGTTCACATAAAGCTTCAATATCTGCTAAATCATGAGTCGTAAGCAAAATCGTCGTATTATATTTTTCATTAATTTCTTTTAAAAATTGGCGAATTTTTAATTTAACTAGCACATCTAAACCGATCGTCGGTTCATCTAGAAATAGAAGCGGCGGATTATGAATAAGAGCAGCAGCCAGCTCACAGCGCATTCTCTGACCTAGAGAAAGCTTTCGCACCGGCTTATCTAGTAACGGTCCAATATCTAAAGTTTGAATAACGTGCTCCATATGAGCGTTATAATCTTCATCTGACACTTTGTATACTTTTTTTAACAAGCGAAAAGATTCTTGTACGGCAATATCCCACCACAGCTGAGAGCGTTGACCAAAAACAACTCCAATCGTTTGGGCAAACTTCTCCCTTTCTTTATGAGGGTTCATTCCATTTACGGTAATGTCGCCTGAAGTAGGAGTTAAGATTCCCGTCAGCATTTTGATTGTGGTCGATTTCCCCGCTCCATTTTCTCCTATATACCCTACCATTTCCCCCTGTTTTACGGTAAACGAAATATCGTTCACAGCTTTCATGACTCTATAATTACGGGTAAATAAATCCCGGAACGCCCCTTTAAGGCCAGAGCGGCTAGAGTAGGCTTTAAATTCTTTCCGAAGTTGATTCACCTCAATAGCATTTTTCATTGTATTCCCTCCGTTACGTCGACGTATTAGTGGTCTCTTTTATTGTTTCCGGTGTCTTTGCTAGCAACTCCTCCAAGAGATGAGGAACTATTTTCTAGCAGTCAGCTCACAAATTTCTATCATACACGTTCTCGAATGTTTTTCAAGAAACAAATAAGTTTGATAGAATAAAGAAGTTGAACTTTTCATTAGGAGGCATAACATGCAATTTATAAAATCAGAACAATTACACGCTGAAGCGCTCGAACATATTGTAGGCGGCGTTAACAGCCCTTCACGTTCATATAAAGCCGTAGGAGGCGGAGCACCTATTGCAATGGAAAAGGCAAGCGGAGCTTATTTCTGGGACGTCGATGGAAATAAATATATTGACTATTTAGCAGCTTACGGTCCTATTATTACGGGACACGCTCATCCTCATATCACGAAAGCTATTACAAAAGCAGCTGAAACAGGTGTTCTTTACGGTACTCCAACTGCTCATGAAGTCACATTTGCTAAAATGCTCAAAGAAGCGATGCCCGCATTAGATAAAGTGCGCTTCGTCAACTCTGGAACAGAAGCAGTTATGACAACGATCCGTGTAGCACGTGCTTATACTGGACGCGATAAAATCATTAAATTTGCAGGTTGCTATCATGGCCATTCTGACCTTGTGTTGGTGGCAGCTGGATCTGGCCCTTCTACACTCGGAACTCCTGACTCTGCAGGTGTACCAAAAAGTATCGCTAATGAAGTAATCACAGTTCCTTTTAACGATATTGAGCCTTACAAGGAAGCATTAGAAAAATGGGGCGATCAAATTGCGGCTGTTTTAGTAGAACCAATCGTTGGAAACTTTGGAATTGTTGAGCCGGAACCTGGCTTTTTAGAACAAGTCAATGAATTAACTCACGAAGCTGGAGCACTTGTTATTTATGATGAAGTTATTACAGCGTTTCGTTTTATGTACGGTGGAGCTCAAGATTTACTTGGTGTAAAACCTGATCTGACTGCCTTTGGAAAAATCATCGGCGGCGGTCTTCCAATCGGAGCCTACGGCGGTAAGAAAGAAATCATGGAAAAAGTGGCGCCACTTGGACCCGCTTATCAAGCAGGTACAATGGCAGGAAACCCAGCTTCTATTCTTTCTGGGATTGCTTGCCTGGAAGTACTAAAGCAAGAAGGCGTTTATGAACAGTTGGATAAGTTAGGGGCGATGCTCGAAGAAGGTATTTTAAAACATGCTCGTACATATAACATGCCTATTACTATCAATCGATTGAAAGGCGCTCTTACTCTCTACTTTACAACAGAAACGGTTAAAAACTATGAACAAGCAGAAAATACAGACGGCGAATTATTCGCACGCTTCTTTAAACTCATGCTTCACCAAGGCGTCAACTTAGCTCCTTCGAAGTATGAGGCATGGTTCCTTACTACAGCTCATACGGAACAAGATATTACCGACACATTAGAAGCAGTGGAAAAAGCATTTAAACAGTTAAGTGAAGAACGCTAATTTTTACTCTAAAGCACTCGTTTAAAAATGAGTGCTTTTTGTCTTACCTTTGGGTTTCCTTATAGAACATTCCTATCTTTCATAACCATTTCTTACGCGTCATCTCCTTTTGGTCAGCCTGTCGAAAAATCCCGAGAAATACCCTTATTTTTCTGCTTGTTTTCTCTTGATATCCATTCTTAAACCTTGTATAGTATGTTATTGTTTATATTATTTCCAACAGGTTATGTAATAAAGAAGGATTGATTTTTGCAATTTATCATTTGTTTTGGGGAACATTCTTCATAACGAAAAAACTTTTTTACAGAAAGGAACTACGAACGCACATGAAACTTGGTGCCCGCATCTTAAAAACGGGAATTGCCATTACACTTTCATTGTTATTAGGTGAATTTCTAAGTTTACCATCTCCAATATTTGCGGCAATTGCGGCAGTTTTTGCAATTCAACCGTCTATTTACAGATCTTATTTAACGATATTGGAGCAAATACAGGCGAATGTGATTGGAGCTGCTTCTGCAGTTTGTTTTGGACTTATTTTTGGTACCCATCCCATCATTATTGGTTTTACCGCTGTTGTTGTCATCGCAGTCAACTTAAAATTACGTATTAATAATACAATTGGGCTTGCGCTTGTGACAGTAATTGCAATCATGGAAAATCCAGGAGATAATTTCGTTGAATATGCACTTATACGCTTTGGTACAGTGTTACTTGGAGTATTCTCAGCATTTATTGTCAATCTTATTTTTATTCCGCCAAAGTATGAAACAAGATTGTATTATAAAATTGTAAGCACAACGGAAGAAATTATTAAATGGATTCGCATGAATCTTTATCACGCATCTGAGCACACATTGTTAAAAGAAGATATTGAAAAAATGAAAGACAATGTGGCTAAAATGAATCAAATCTTTGATTTTTACAAAGAAGAACGCACTTATTCAACCAAAAAACGTTTTGTTAAGTCACGCAAGCTCGTTTTATTTCGTCAAATGATTACCGTAACAATACGAGCTCTTACAACCTTGAAACTACTCCACCGAGTAGAAAATGATCTTCAAGTCATGCCGCAGCAATTTCAAGATTTAATCAAATCTGAAGTTGAGTGCCTGTTAATGTATCATGAGCAAGTATTATTAAAATTCATTGGGAAATTACGCGTACAGCCAACCACTACTGTACCAAACGAAGCCTGCGTTGGAAAACGAGCTTTAATCGATAAATTTATGCAGTACAAAATATACGATAATGATGAAGAGAATAAGGTTATTTATCATATCTTCCCTTTAATTTCTGTCATCATTGAGTATAGTGAAGAGTTAGAGCATCTTGATAAGCTGATTGATACGTTCCAAAACTATCACAAAGATGATAACTCATTTGATATTAATCATCAGCGACAAGAAGATTAAAAACACCACCTATTGTTAAACAATAGGTGGTGTTTTTAAAATGTATCAAGCTGCTGAACGTTAAAGAGCTGATAGTAGTGACCTTTTTTCTTAATTAACTCCTCATGAGAACCTCGTTCGACTACTCTTCCATTTTCTAAAAGTACAATTTCATCAACATGAGTAATTGTAGATAAACGATGGGCCACAATGAAGGTCGTACGGTCTTTTGCCAGTTCAGCTAATGCTTCTTGAATATAGTGCTCACTTTCCAAATCTAGAGCTGAAGTGGCTTCATCAAAAATAAGAATAGCTGGATTTTTTAAAAATACGCGCGAAATGGAAATGCGCTGCTTTTGTCCCCCTGACAGCTTCATTCCTCGCTCTCCCACTTTTGTATCATATCCTTCGGGCAAATTCATAATAAAATCATGAGCATTTGCGGCTTTTGCCGCAGCGATTACTTCTTCGTCTGTCGCTCCTGGCTTTCCAAGCAGTATATTGTTTTTAACCGTGTCACTAAACAACACCGTATCCTGAAGGACGATTCCAATCTTATCTCGCAGGCTGCGTACTTTATAGGTTTTGATATCAATGTCATCAATGAGAATTTTCCCCTCTGTTACATCGTAAAAGCGCGGAATTAAGCTAATAAGCGTGGATTTCCCTCCCCCGCTCATTCCAACAAACGCAACGGATTTTCCTTTTTCTACATCTAAATTAATATCATGAATCACAGGTTTTTCTTCTTCTTCATAAGCAAATGAAACGTGCTCAAACTGAACTTTCCCGTGAAGCTCAGTACATTCTTTTGCATCTTTTTTATCTGTAATATCGTATTCTTCATCAATGAACTCAAATACCCGATCCATAGATGCAACAGACTGCGTGAGCGTAGTCGATGAATTGACCAAACGGCGAAGCGGATTATACAAACGATCAATGTAGGCAACAAATGCTACCATAGTTCCTACGCTAAGACTTTCTGTGATGACTTGATATCCAGCAAATGTAATCACGATTAAAGGCGCTAAATCGGTAATGGTATTCACTACTGCAAATGTTTTTGCATTCCAATTCGTGTGATTGATTGCTTTTTGTAGAAAATTTGAATTTTGCTTATCAAATTGTTTCTGCTCATGAGGCTCAATAGCAAAGCTGCGAATAACAGAGATCCCTTGAACCCTTTCATGTAAGTGACCCTGCACTTCCGCCAAAGCCTGCGAACGAACTCTTGTTAAATGGCGAAGACGACTGTAAAAATATTTTACAGAGAACGCATAAACCGGCAACAAAATAATCGATACCAGTGTTAAAGGTACATTCATCGTAAACATAATCACAATGGCTATTACAATCGTCATCATATCAAGCCATACATTCATTAAGCCTGTGATAACAAAGTTTTTTGTTTGCTCCACATCATTAATGACTCGTGAAATCACTTCGCCCGCTCGAGTATTCGTATAATAACGTAAGCTAAGCTTTTGAATATGGCTAAACAACTGATCCCGAATATCATATAATACTTTGCTCGATACCCACTGAGCATAATACTGCCTGTAATATTCAATGGGCGGTCTTAACACTAAAAATATAACAAATGAAATCCCCATAATCGTCACCATTTTATGAATTTTTTCAGAGGAAGACATGCCATGTCCATTTACGATATCGTCTAAAACATATTTCAAAAGCAGCGGAATTAATAAAGGAATAGCAAATTTAATAATACCAATTAATACAGTGCCGACAATTTGCCATTTGTATGGCTGTACAAACTTCATGTAGCGTCTTATACTTCCCATAAAATCTCCCCTTTCTATCTATGAGGGCAAGCTTTCTTAGTATATATACATGCGTCATTTTTTTAGTGCTTTTATCTCTTCTAAAAGATGGTGAGCATAACGCCAAAAAGAACATTATATCAAACAGTCAGCTTTAGACGGCCTAACATAATGTTCTCTCTAGATCATTCATCAAGAATGCCGATATGTTAAAAAGCGCTCATACCAAATGTCAATGAAATCTGGAGCAAACGGGCCTTTTCGCTGTCGAATCCAACCTTTTAACTCCTCTACGTGATTATGTAAAATACGGTCAATTACTTCTGGATAATTCATTTCTTTTCGATGCTTCTCATATTCATCTTCATCAAGAAGTGTGTATGTCATATCTGGATAGACTTTGATATCTAAATCATAATCAATATATTTGAGCGCTTCATTGTCATCATAAATGAACGGCGAACTGATATTACAGTAATAATAAATTCCATCTTCACGAATCATCCCAATGACGTTAAACCACTGCTGAGCATGAAAATAACAAATTGCAGGCTCTCTTGTGACCCATGTTCGTCCATCTGATTCTGTAACGACCGTACGATCATTTCCTCCAATCACTAAGTTATTGGTTGCTTTTAATACGGTTGTCCGATCCCACACGCGATGAATATGTCCATTATGCTTGTAGCTGTGTATTTGAATTGTTTCTCCTTCCACCGGAATTCCCATCTCCAATACCTACTTTCATTTTAGCACTTAAAAAAATTCATATAACGTCTCCATTTGTCTTATGTTTATTATAACGGTTTCTCTCTCATTTTAACACAAATGTGCTAACCTCCTTGAGTTCAAAAAAGTCACTTCCCCTACTTTTCCTTTGCTTGACAGCCTTAAAAAAGAGAGGAAGTGACACATCAATGTTCATTAAGCAAGTGTAGAGCAAGCCCCTTCACTTTTATATGTACGAATAATGTCTTCGGTTTGTGCTTCAAACGTCAATTGAATCTCTTTTAATTTTAGCTTCATTTTACTAATTTCATCTTGCACAGAATGAAGCTCTGCTTCTTCATGAAGTTTTATTAGTTCACCTTCGATTTCCTGACAGCGCTCAATCTCAGACTGCAAAAACAGAAGTTGATCCATGGTCTCTAATTGTTGAGTCACTAGCTGATCAAATTTTTTCATACGATAGCTCCTCCCTATTTGCTTTAACCATACACGCGGCACTTCTGTTAACATTCTGTTTAGATGATCCAGATTCCTTTGACGAGTTGTGTAAAGTTTCAAGAAGTTTTGTCATACTTTGTTGCTTTTTATATAAGAAAAAGCGAACTTAACATCGCCGTATAAAAGACGTTAAGTTCGCTTTTGTTATTAACCTTGGTATTTACCAGAGTTTTGGTTTTTCTTTGCTTCAGCTTGTGCGTTTTGTTGTCTCACTTCTTGAGCACTTGTTTCGCTAGCAAATTCAGTACCGAAGTTGTTTTTAGATGCTTGAGCATTTTGGCTTTTGTTTGCCGCAGCTTGTGCATTTTGTTGTTTCACTTCTTGTACATTTGTTTCGCTACCAAATTCAGTACCGAAGTTGTTTTTAGATGCTTGAGCATTTTGGTTTTTCACGTGTTGTGTGCTTGTACCAGATGCTGTTTTGTTTGTTTGTTTTGCCATTGTAATCACCTCCACGAAAATTAATATGCCCGGGAGGTAAATAGGGTATGCAAACTTTTTTCAGTATTTTAAAACGCAAGCACAAAACACATTTACCTTACATTAAAAGTGAACGCCCTCCGTCAATAATAAGCGTTTGACCGCAAATCATATTTGCTTGATCGGACACTAAGAACATAACTGCATCTACCATGTCTTTTGGCTCCACCATACGACCAGCTGGAGTATGCTTGCGTGCATCATCTAGAAGCTCATCGCGATTTGGGAAATGTTTTAATGCTTCCGTATCCACAGCTCCTCCAGATACGGCGTTTACCACAATATTCTTTGGAGCCAGCTCCACTGCTAAATAGCGGGTCAACGCTTCTACAGCAGCTTTTGACACGCCTACTGTTGTATAATTTTCCAAATAGCGAATAGACCCAAGCGAACTGATGGTAACAATCTTTCCTCCGCCTACTTTTTCCATACGTTTAGCTGCTTCTTGTGCACAGAATAAATACCCTTTACTATTGATGTCCATTGTCCAATTCCAGTGAGTTTCTTCTAATTCCATAATAGGACGTAAAACCCCTGAAGCCGCATTACTTACAAATACGTCTAAGCGACCGAATGCTTCATCAATTTGCTCAAACATTTCTTTAATTTTTTCTACTTTCCCTACGTTTGCTTTAACAACTAATGCTTCTCTGCCTAATGCTTTGATTTCTTCGGCTACTTCCTGCGCTGCACTTTTGCTTCGTGCATAGTTCAATACAATATCGTATCCTTCTTTAGCAAGACGTAAGGCAATTTCTTTTCCAATACCTCTACTGCTTCCCGTAACTAGTGCTACCTTTTGTGACATGATGTCATCTCCCTTATGTATCGTATTATCTTTACATTGTACTGATTTTATCGCATAAGAAACAAGTAATATAGGGAAAATAGATAAAACTTGATGAAATGAACGAGGTGAATAGAATGTATGTAGGTAGAGACATGACGGCTCTTTCAATGATTTCTAAAAGCGAGTGGAAAGACAGCGAGCTTGCGTTTTTCCATCACTCTTTACAGCAAATGACGCCGTATTTAAATGCTGAAGGACAAAGTATTCATCAGCAAATTATTAAAGAAATTGAAGGACGCGGCGGGTTACAGCGCCATGAAGCAGATTATACACACGGCACGCATGTATCATATGATTAAATAAAAGAAGCGCGGAGTTTATCCACGCTTCTTTTATTTAACAAGTAAATATTCTTTTAAGATTTTTTGATGGGAAACAGGAAATGCATATTGTTCTAACTCTTTTTCAGAAACCACTTTCAAATTTTTTAATGCACTGATATCACTTACAAGCTCTGCTTCATATACTGTGATGTTCCAGACGATATGAGAAAACACATGCTGAATTGTCGTAAACGGTGCATGGATTTTAATATCAGCTCCGTACTCATTTTGAATAAATGCCTGAAGCTGCTGATGATCTGGCGCTATACTAAGATCTACTTCTATATTTGGAAATTCCCATAGGTTAGCTAAAAGTCCTTTGCTTGGACGTTTATGAATCAGATAATTTCCTTCCTCGTCTTTAATCACCGCTGCAGCAAGCTGAAGAGCACGCGGCGCTTTTTTCTTTGATTTAACAGGAAGCTCATTCTGCACTCCTTCTTCAAACGCGCGGCAGTATTCGCGAACTGGACATAACAAACAGGAAGGAGAAGTTGGTGTACAGACAATGGCACCAAGTTCCATCATGCCTTGATTGAAATAGGAAGGATTATCTTTTGAAATAATTTCATGCACGATATCTTCAAACAGCTTTCTTGTTTTCGGTTTTGCAATATCATCCCAAACGGATAAAATGCGCGATAGCACACGCATGACATTTCCATCTACAGCAGGCTGCGGCACTCCGTAGGCAATACTTAAAATGGCTCCTGTTGTATAGGGACCTACTCCTTTTAATTTAGAGATTTCTGCTGGCGTATTTGGAACTTCTCCCCCGTATTGTTCGTGAACTTCTCGAACGGCAGTTTGTAAATTACGGGCACGGGAATAATAGCCTAACCCTTCCCACGCTTTTAAAACATCGTCTTCATTCGCATAAGCTAAGTCTTTGATAGTGGGAAATTTGCTAATAAAATTATTAAAATACGGAATGACCGTATCTACTCTCGTTTGTTGAAGCATAATTTCAGATACCCAAACTTTATAAGGGTCCTGATCTTGACGCCAAGGTAAAATGCGCTGTTCCTGCTCAAACCAAGAGATTAGGTCATCTTGAAATGCTCGAATATCGAAATTTTGTACAATATCTTTACTTTGTTTCACGTCATAGCCTCCGAGGTATTAACTATACATATACAATGTGTTGCTTTTTGAATCTTAGTAACTTTATGATAACCTTATAACAACTACAAATATGAATAGTAAAATGAATTGTTCAAATAATGAATAAAAACAGCTAATTTGCTGCGTTAGTAATAAAGCGAGATTTTTCGCCCTAAATCAAGCTTCCATGCTGAATTAGGATAATCTAAGATCGTCATTTTACAAAGGAGGAGTTCGCTCTGGATACTGGTACACACATTGCAATGGGAATCGCTCTAGGCGGCCTTGCAACATTAGACCCCACTGTATCTGCGAATACAGCCACATTGGATGCTGTAATGATTGGCGTAATGGCCGGGTCATTAGCACCTGATTTAGACACTGTTTTAAAGCTGCGAAACAATGCACAGTATATCCGCAATCACCGTGGAATTACACATTCTATCCCAGCCGTTATTTTATGGCCTTTGCTTATCGTGCTCATTCTTTCGCTTCTGCTGCCAGGAGCTAACTTACTGCATCTATGGATGTGGACCTTTGCAGGCGTCATTATTCACGTTTTTGTTGATATCTTTAACGCTTATGGCACGCAGGCTTTACGGCCTTTTACAAATAAATGGATTGCGCTTGGCGTAATCAACACGTTTGATTACGTGATTTTCTCAGCTCACGTACTTGCGATTCTAATCTGGTTTGTTGGAGCAGAGCCGGGACCAACATTCATTACGCTGTATGTGTTATTGGCGTTTTACTATGGATTGCGCTTTTATATGCGCCACCAAATCGCCAAGAAGCTTCGAAAACAGTTTCCTGATGTCATCAAGCTCAATATCTCTCCTACGCTGCGTTTCACTCACTGGCATTTAGCTGTGACGACCGAAAAGTATTTTCATGTAGGAAGAGCAATCGGAGAAGAAATTTTTATTTATGATACGTTTGATAAAGTTCCAATCCCCGAATCAGCCGTAATTGAAGTAGCGAAAAAAGATGAAAATTTATCTGCTTTTCTTTCATTTTCACCTATTTATAGATGGGAGCTGGACGAATATAACGACCACATTGAAGTGCGCTTTATTGATTTACGCTACCGCAGCAAGGACTACTATCCATTTGTAGCCGTAGTCCAGCTTGATTACAATTTAAATATCATTTGTTCGTACACAGGTTGGATTTTCAGTGAGAAAAAATTGCGTAAAAAGCTTGATTATCTCCCGCACTAATCATAACAAGAACAAATATGAAACCCAAAAACGAACCGTCTGCTCAAGACGGTTCGTTTTTATTTAATGTTTTAAATAGTCATCGTTATTTAATAAATGCTGATATTTAGGGTTTTTAACCGCGATTTCATGAAGTTTGTCACCGTAGCTGTTGATATACATCGTAACAACCTTTTCCGTCGCTTCTTTACCTTTATAATCATATCCGGCTTTTGCGTAAGATGACTCAAAATCTTCCCAGAAAAGTTCAACCCACGTGCGCGCTTGAGCGTATGAGAGCGAACTGTTTTTATTTAATAGCTGATTCGTTAATCTTTCAAATATATCGTTCATAAGAACACCTCGATTACCAAAATTCTTTATGAGTATGTTTGCACTTTTAACTTACACTATAAATGCGGAGTTATTCACTCCCTCATGTACTATATCATAACCGCAACGCTTTCTGTTGTAAAAGGAGAGGTATCGATGCGCAATAAAGCAAAAGATTTTCCAAACCAACATGGTAATAAGTTTGAGGGCGAACCTCGAGCAAAAGCTGAGTACGCTTCAAAACGTGCAAATGGAACAATTAACACGCACCCTCAAGAACGTATGCATGCTTCTAATGAGCGCGAAGAATAACCGCTTGCTCTATGTTTAAAAATAGAGTGAATATAGAAATCAAACAAGCAGCACTACTTCGTGCTGCTTGTTCGTCCCTTTATTTTTTCAACATGGAAATAGGTAATGCCTCTTCTTTTTGCGGTGCACCAAGCCTAAACCCCCATGCAAAAACTCCGTTCATATAATCAATTTTAAAATACGAACCCGGATCTCCTTGAATTTCATATACTTCCCCTGCTTTAAACGTTTCGGGATCCAATAAATACGATCTAGCCATTGTTACTTTTCTTTCTAATACTGCATACTCATTGACCATGCCAAGCTGTTCAGCTTTTCGTGCTTTTTCTTGAAGAGACCCAATTTCTTGTTGAAGTTCATACGTCGTCATATCGCTGTAACGTTTTTCAGACATGCTGTTTTCCCCCTTGTTTGCTTTCATTTTATTATAACAAAAGGTATAACTAAAGGGAGACTATGAAAAGGGAGTTTTGGGAATGAAAACAGTGCTAATCACAGGCGGTGCGACGGGTCTTGGAAAAGAACTCGCAAAACTTTACGCAAAAGACTACAACGTCATTCTAGCTGGACGTAATCAACAGAAATTAAATGAGGCGCAGCATGAGCTAGGAGATAACGTATATACGATGCCTGTAGATATTACAAAGTACGAAGAAGTAGGAAAATCTGTAGAAAAACTGCTGATGCAGCATTCAGTAGATATCCTCATCAATAATGCAGGCATTGGGCATTTTGGTCCGTTGACGGATTATACAAAACAAGCTATCGATGAAGTCATCGATACAAATGTAAAAGGAACTATTTTTTTAACACAAGCGCTTATGCCTCATCTCTTGACGAGACCTGAACCTAAAGTTATGAATATCATTTCAACTGCAGGACTTCGCGGGAAAGCTAATGAAAGCGTCTATGTGGCAAGTAAATTTGGCGTAAGGGGATTTACAGAAAGTTTAAAAGTGGAGTATCAAGATACCAACCTTCATATGATTGCAGCTTATATGGGCGGCATGAATACTCCTTTTTGGGATCACAACAACCATATTAAAGATAAAAGCCGATTGCGCTCAGCTTTAGAAATTGCTGAGATTATTTATAAACAGCAGAATGACTCAGAAGATATTTTGTTTTAAAAAAGAACCGTCCATTTTCACGGACGGTTTATTCCTCTTCCATAGAAGCTAAAAATGATTCAATTTGGTCAATAGAGAACCCTTTTCTATAAAGAGCCTGCTTCATTTTTTGCTGATACTCCCAGCCTTCATATTTTGAAAAACGACGATGAGCTTTCATCCCTTGATATTGCAGAGCTTCCCAAACCTCATCACTTTCTTTTTCTGTGTCCGTGCGCTGAAACGCTTCTTGAATAATAGAAAAAGAATAGCCCTTCACTGCCAATGCTTGTTCCATTTTTTGTTTCATCATCACTTGAGATAATTTCTTGTATTTCCCTTTTAACTTTTCAATTAATTTCACAGCAGTTTGAATTTGCTGTTCTTCAGGGTATTCACATAAACTAAGGGTAATAATGGAGTCAGAAATCCCCTTTTCTTTTAATTCTCTTTGAATCACATTTGGTCCTTTTGGTGTCGTATTCATCTGAGTTAACACAAATGCTTTCGCAAACTCTTCATCATTTAAATAACGGTGGCTCACTAATTTCTGAATAACTTGTTGAATAATAGTAGAGTTAATTTCTTTTTTCTTTAAATAATCATGTACCTCTTTTTCAGAGCGCATTCGATAAGATAAGTAAGTGATCGCTAAATTATAAGCTTTTTTCTCATCATCTGCGTACTGAATTTCCGTTAATTCAAACTCATCAAGCTCACGACCTTTTTTTAAGCCGTATTTGATGAGGACATTTTCGTCAACACCAAAGCCAAACTCTTCACCTTTACCGTAATCTAAATACACATTATAACGTTCACCGCTATTCTTTTGCGTTGTGATCTTTGTGACAACAGGCATTCACCTTCACCTCATATTTCTTATTAAATTGATGGCTGAAGAACCGCCAATCGTATCATACACATTTTTATTTATCTCAATAAAGGAGGAAGTTCATATGAAAATTGTTATTGCTGGAGGAACTGGATTCGTAGGTAAAGCTTTAACAAAACATTTCTTAACACAAAAACATTATGTATATATTTTAACACGCAATGCAGATAAAGCCGCAAGAGATCCGAAACTTAAATATGTAGAGTGGATGCAAGAAAATAGCCAACCTGAAGAGCAAATAGAAGGAGCAGACGTTTTTATCAATTTAGCTGGCGTTTCACTTAACAGCGGCCGCTGGACGGACGAGCGCAAAAAAGCTATCGTGGAAAGTCGCCTTTCTTCTACTCAAGAAATCCTTCGCATTATGGCTGCCTTACCCGAAAAACCATCCCTTTACGTAAATGCAAGCGCTGTTGGTTATTACGGGACATCAACTAAAAAAACGTTCACAGAAGCTTCTCCATCCATCGGTACAGACTTTTTAGCTAAAACGGTAAAAAAGTGGGAAAACGAAGCGCTAAAAGCTATGGAACTCAATATTCGTACTGTCTTAACAAGATTCGGCGTTATATTAGGTAAAGATGGCGGCGCACTTCTTTCTACTGCCCTTCCTTATAAATTATTTGCAGGAGGAACAGTCGGTTCCGGAGAGCAGTGGATGTCTTGGGTGCATCTTCAAGACGTCGTCAAAATTATTGATTATTGTATTCATACCGAACAAATAGAGGGACCTGTTAATGTAACTGCCCCAAATCCCGTTCAAATGAAAGAGTTTGGAAAGACGATTGGAAAAGTATTGAATCGCCCTCACTGGATGCCCGTACCTAGCTTTGGCCTTCAGCTGCTGATGGGAGAAATGAGCATGATTATTTTAAAAGGACAGCGCGTTTTACCTGAAAAATTGATTCAACAGAATTACATTTTTACATATACTGTATTAGAAGATGCCTTGCGAGATTTGCTCTAGTTATTCTTTGTTGTTTCCCTAAAACAGGTGACTAAGCTGCCGATAGATAGGAGTATCCTTTATGAAAACCATTCTCTTGAAAAATGCAACGCTCTATCCTATTACGTCAAAACCTATTTATAATAGTGATGTGCTCATTCAAGGTGGAAAAATTGTTTTAATTGGACCAAACTTGCAGCCTCCTCTTCAAGTAGAAGTCATTGACTGCAAACAGCGTTATTTATTCCCTGGATTTATTGATGTTCATACACATCTAGGATTATATGATGAAGGAACCGGCTGGGCCGGGAATGATGCTAACGAAACAATCGAGCCTATGACTCCCCATATCCGAGCTTTTGACAGTGTACATCCTTTAGATCCTGGGTTTAAAGATGCCATTGAAGCGGGTATTACGTCTGTACACATTATGCCGGGAAGTGCAAATGTGATTGGAGGTACAACATCCGTTATTAAAACAGCCGGAACAAGTATTTCTCAAATGTTGATTCAAGAGACAGCTGGACTTAAGATTGCGCTAGGAGAAAATCCAAAACGAATTCACAGCCATGGCAATAAAGAATCAATTACACGAATGGGTATTATGGGCATGCTGAGAGAAGCCTTTTATCATGCAAAAAGCAATGACAATAAAGATGATTTGCGAATCAAACCGCTCATTCAAGCCCTGAATAGAGCGATTCCAGTTCGAATTCATGCTCACCGAGCCGATGACATTCTATCAGCTCTGCGCTTAGCAGATGAATTTCATTTAGACGTTCGTATTGAACACTGTACAGAAGGCCATTTAATTGCTAAAGAGCTGGGTGGAAGAAATTTAAAAGTAAGCGTGGGACCAACTTTAACACGCCGCTCAAAAGTTGAATTGAAGAATAAAACGTGGAAAACCTATCAAGCTCTCTGCAATGAAGGAGTAGAAGTTTCCATTACAACAGACCACCCTTATACACCCATTCAGTACTTAAATATTTGTGCATCCATTGCCGTACGTGAAGGATTCGAAGAGCAAAAAGCATTGGAAGGCATCACGATTGCTGCTGCTCGGAATCTCCGTATCGATCATCGAATCGGCAGTATCGAAGCAGGAAAAGACGCTGATTTAGTGCTATGGAGCCATCATCCCTTTCACTACTTAGCAAAGCCCATTTTCACCATGATAGATGGTAAAATATTATTTAAAAAAAATTAACATTTTACCTATTTTCTTTTTTAATTTTTTTTAGTATGATACGTTTAGAAGCATGTGAATTTCACAAAAGCATAAACATCACACGTTGACTTTTTATGTTTGTTGACTTGTAATGGGAAGGCAAATGGTGCGCCACCAGGTAACTGGTTCTAGTGGGTTCGATTCCCACCCCGAAATTTTTTTAATTATTAAAAAATTTCGAGGGTGGGGACTTGATTGGAGTCTGTATATACCCTCGATCAGGAGGGAAAAGTTATGTTAAAAAAACGTGACCTAAATGACTGTCAATCTCTATACGAACTCATGGTACATCCTGATGTCTTCCCTTTTGTTCGTCATAAAGCCCATTCCTATGAAGAATTCTTATTTGTGACTAAACAAACGATGGAAGCAGAAGAACATGGAGAAATTATTTCTCGCACGATTTTAGATGAATGGGGTAATCCTATCGGCACCATTAATTTATTTGATGTACAGGACCAAGCTGGTTTTTTAGGCACTTGGCTTGGCAAACCGTTTCATGGAAAAGGATATAATCAAATTGCAAAAGAAGCGTTCTTTAATGAACTGTTCTTTGAGTTAAATATAGAGCGAATTTTTATGCGAATTCGCAAAATCAATATTAGGTCTATTAAGGCTGCAGAAAAACTGCCTTATGCAGTACTTGCGAATGAAACGCACAAAGCTTTATACGATGAAATTAATCAACATGAAGTCATATATGATTTATACGAAATTCCAAAAGACTTGTATACATTATACTACTTGCGTCACGAACAAGACGTTCAAGAAGATCATCAGCTTAAAGAAGCGTAAGAGTCTCTCCGTTACACGGAGAGCTTTTTTTATGATTAAAAACGAGAGGTTCTGGAAAAAATAAGTAGCATGATCGAAAAACGTTAATTGGAGGTTTTTTTATGTCTGAAAAGAAACGAAAAGAAAACGCAAAAAATACGTTAAGTAGCGCTCAAGAAATCTATTACGGCCGCGAGTTTAAAAAAGCAGACCGTGCAGGCGGCTACACGAAAAAATAAGTGAGGCAAAACATCTCTATCCAACGCTTGATCATACCAACGTCCTTTCTGTACAGTGTGTATCGGAAGGACGTTTTATATTATGTAAAAATAATAACACGAAGATTTTATGCGTATGATTTAAGTTTTTTTAATACTCTAATATATCCACAAAGTTTACCCACAATTATGTGGATAATGTGAATAACTTTATTGAATATGTATATTACCGCTTTCATAACTTGAAATGACAGTGGGTAGTTTTTATGTAAATTTTCTGAAAAAATGTGAATAGTGTGGATAAAGTTGTGAATATCCTATATAATTCAGCAGTTAACTTCTTGTTAACTTGTGGATATCTCCTTTAGCAATTTCATTTGTTTTAGTAATATCAAGGCTTTTGATATATTATAAGTATAATAATAAAAAGTAGGGGAAGTTCCCCTACTTTTTTATGATTGGAAACAATATATCCACACTTGTTCCTTGATTTAACTGACTAGAAAATGTCATCTGCGCATGGTGAGCTTTAATAATCCGATAGCTGACCATCAGCCCTAAGCCTGTACCTTTTTCTTTTGTACTATAAAAAGGCTCGCCTATCTTCGCTAACCGTTCAGGAGGAATACCTTGTCCTTCATCAGCAAGCTGCAGCCAAAGGTGGTTTTCTTTTGCTTTAATAGTAATATGAATATCCCCTCCTTCAGGCATTGCTTCGATAGAGTTTTTAATAATATTAATAAATACTTGTTTTAACTGATTTTTATCTCCATACACCTGTGGTAAATGGTCGTCCCTTTCAAATATGAAAGCTACCTTTTTTTCTACTGCTTCAGGTTCAAGAAGTGAGCACACTTCTTGAACAAGCGCTTGCATATTCAAAGGTTCAACATTCATGACCTGAGGTTTTCCTAACATCAAAAATTCTTCTACAATTCCATTCATTCGTTGTAATTCAGTTTCCATGATATCTATATACAAAGCATCTTTGGGATGTTGTTCTTTTAATAAGTGAACAAAACCTTTTAAAGAGGTCAAAGGATTTTTGATTTCATGAGCCACTCCAGCTGCAAGTTCTCCTACAACGGCAAGCTTCTCAGAAGTTCTAAGCTTCTCTTCTGCTTTTTTACGCTCCGTAATATCCGTCGATACGCACAGCATTTGAATCACTTCCTGTTTTTTATTCACAATAGGAAGTTTTGCTGTTTCGACCCAGCGCCAGTTTCCTTTCGAATCTTTAAACTGTTCTTCTAATACCATCCCTTTTTGCGTACAATTTGAAAACGCCCCTTTATATAAAAGGTCTGATTGAAGGTTGAACTGATATTTATCAATTGATTGTCCAATCAAGTCATCAGATTTTTCACCTAGCAGCAACGCAAAAGATTCATTAACGAGAATGAACTCCCTTTTTTGATTGATAGCATAAATATAGCTTGGATTAATGTCAATGACTTGTCTTAAAAACGTTTTTTGTTCCTGCAGCTGATTTTCTTTTTGCTGTAAATTTGCTTTAGAATGGCATATATAGCTAATCATTTCATTAAACTGTTTAGATAAAATACCGATTTCGCCCCGCTCAATTTCTCGTTCCGGAATTTTTTGATTAAAATTCCCGCGCGCTACTTGTTCCGCCAATTCATATAGTTTACGAATAGGATTCACAATTTCCCTTGCATATAACGCAGTAAAAAAAGAAAGCAGTAAAATTGTAATACCTGAAACGGTCCAAAGCGTTTTTTCAAACATTTTATAAGGCCTGTAAATTTCTTCAACGGGTAATTCAGCAATAATTCCCCAATCCAAAACAGGAATATATTCGAAAGACGCAAAGAAATACTTACCTTCGGTGTTCACAACGCGCTGATATCCTGATTTATGATTCATCGTTTCCTGGACGATTTCATTTCCCCTGGCATTTTCACCGATTCTCTGTTTCTCAGGGTGAGAAATAATTCTACCATTGCGGTCTACAATAAACGTATAGCCGTTCTCTCCTATATCGAACGTTCGAAAAATGGATTGAAAGCTTTTATTTTCTTCAATGCGCAGCGCTAAATTTATGACCTTTTTTACATTTTGCTGCCCATCCAAAATAGGAATCGCCATCACCACAATGTAATGCTTTGTATCTGCTGAAACGACATCGCTTAAATATATTTTTTTGGTTCGCAGCGCTTCTTGAAAATATTTTCTTTTACTTAAGTTCACATGTTTCATACTCTTTAAATCATTCGGGTAATAATGCTCAACATACCCTTTTGTATTAAAAATGGTTCCGCTATCGATATACGGTGAAATATTGACTATTTTCTGCAGTTCTTTGTCTATCTCTTGTTCATCATCCGATAAAAAAATAGGATCTCGCTGTACCTCGTCGCCCAGGCTCCAAATATCTTTAATGACGACGTTAATTTGCTCTTTCATTCTCTTGACGGTTTTATCAGTTACCTGTCGATATTGATCTTGAGAAATATTAGGCAGCATAACTCTTGAAACAATAAACATTAGCGTCAGTACGGTACAAATAAGAAGCACATTAATCGTGAAGATTTTCCAAAACGTATGAGATTTAAACCATTTCATGTTTGTTCACCTTAATCTAATGAAGTCTACCTCCATTGTACTGCAAAATGAAAACTTTTCCATATAAATGACGGAATTCCACCTTTAGACACAGAAGAATAGCATTTTGTTCTACATTGCTATAAGAAAACTATGAGCTTTATCACTGTGTTTTCTGTTAGAACAATTTCTTTAGGGTTCTTATATAACCTTTGCTTCCTGCATTTTCTTCATGCAGTAGAAATCAATTATTTATCCTCCAATAAAAAGACCCCATCACGGAATGATGAGGTCACAAGTTTACTATTTCTTTTATTAAAAAACAGGTTCATTTACTGCTGATTTTCTTGCCTTTAAAGATTTATTTTCTTTCTCCTTCTAGTCCAGTAAAAACCAAATAAGAGAATAAACCAAACAGGCGTCAACAATAAGGATGGACGCGTAGCATCAGAAAACATCATAATAACAAGAATCACTGCAAACAACGCTAGCACAACATAGTTTATAAAGGGTGTTAATGGTGCTTTGAATGTTGATGTTGCATGCAGTTGCGGGCGCGTTTTTTTATATCTTAGATGGCAAATCAGAATGAGACTCCACACCCAAATAAAACAAATAGCGCTAATGGTTGTTACAATGCCAAAAGCTTGGTCTGGTATAAGTTTGCTTAACAGAGCTCCCGCTGAAATGACCAGCGTAGATACAAACAATCCATTACTTGGTACGTGATTTTTGTTCAGTTTTGCAAACTTAGATGGCCCTTGGTCATTTTTACTTAAATTATATAAGATACGGCTTGTTGAAAACATCCCGCTATTACAAGCAGAAGCGGCTGAAGTTAATACAACAAAATTAATAATTCCAGCAGCAAGTGGAATTCCGACTAAACTAAACGTTTTAACAAACGGGCTTTCCGCTGCATTTAATTCCATCCACGGGTTAATAAATAAGAGAACGATAAGCGCTCCAACATAGAAAAATAAGATTCTCAGCGGGATTTTATTAATGGCCGATGGAATATTTTTTTCTGGATTTGATGTTTCTGCTGCCGATACCCCTACTAATTCAACCCCTACATATGCAAAGACAACCATTTGGAATGAAAGTAGGAAACCTGAAACTCCATTTGGAAACAGTCCTCCATGATTCCAAAGATTTTGAACAGTAACGGATCCTGCATCTGTTTTAAATCCCATTACCAGCAAAATAACCCCAATAACAATTAACACAAGAATCGTAATAACCTTTATTAAAGCAAACCAAAACTCTAATTCTCCAAATAATTTTACGGTTAATAAGTTAAGCCCTAATAAAATGATTACACAAATAAGTGCAGGAATCCACTGAGGGATATCGAACCAATATTTTACATATACACCAACTGCAATCACATCAGCCATAGCGGTCATGATCCAACAAAACCAGTAGGTCCATCCCGTTACAAATGAAGCCCACGGTCCAAGATACTCTTCAGCAATATCTGTTAACGATTGATAACCTGCTTTAGACAGCAGCAGTTCTCCTAGCGCTCTCATCACAAAGAAAAGCGCAATACCAACAATTAAATAAGCAAAGATGATAGAGGGACCTGCAAGCTGTATTGCTTTACCAGAACCTAAAAATAACCCCGTACCAATGGTTCCCCCAATCGCGATTAGCTGAACATGACGATTGGATAAATCCCTCTTTAATTCTCGTTGTTCCAACTCTAACTCCTCCTAACAATAAAACCTTTGATGCAATCGTGCGGACTACAAATAAAGTCCAATAAAAAAAGAGATTGGATGCGCTCCAATCTCATGGTCATAAGAATAACAAATATTATAGTATATGCTAACAATTATTAACATGCCAAATAAATATCCGGTACTCTTCTGTCCTTTTGCCTGAGATTGTGAACCCTTCGGCGTCGCGAAACTCTCGCGATCTCTCCAGAAGCTGCTCCTGCTATAGTGTGATCCATAGCAATCATAGCTTTCTACGTATTAAATTTTTCGATCAATATAATGACTGTCGAATAGTTGTTTATTCTAATACCAGTCGCATGCTTTGTCAACAGGAAAGATCAGTTTCATTTATTTTCCTTTTTCAAAAGAAGGGAATAAAATGTATTCAATCATAAAAACCTTATTCCTTTACTTGTGATAAGGCTCACCCTACCCCAAGCAAAAAAGAGCAGAAACCCAGCCCTGCCCTCCACTTCTCACCTATTCACTTCTTCAACGTCAAACTCACCACATTCTCCACATGCGCTGTATGAGGAAACATATCCACAGGCTGAATGTAATCAACATTATAAGCCTTCGACAGCTGTTGCACATCTTTCGCTAATGTGGATGGATTACAAGAAACGTAAACCACTTTCTTTGGCTTCACTTGTAAAATTGTTTTTAGAAGCTTATCATCACAACCTGTTCGCGGTGGGTCAACGACGATAACGTCTGGCTTCCAGCCTTCTTTTACCCACTGCGGCATCCATTTTTCAGCCGGACCCGTTACATATGTGGCATGTTCGAACCCATGATCTTTAGCATTTTTTCGCGCATCTACAATGGATTCTTCAATCGTGTCCATTCCGCGAATTTCTTTGGCATCTTTAGCAAGCCATAAGCCAATTGTACCTACTCCGCAATAGGCATCTACAATTTTTTCATTGCCTGTTAGCGCAGCTGCTTTTTTTACTTCGTCATATAGCTTCACTGTTTGAAGAGGATTCAACTGGAAAAATGCACGTGCTGAAAGTTCGAACGAGATATCTCCTAACGTTTCTTGGATCACCGACTTTCCAGCGAGTGTAAACGTTTCGTCTCCAAAAATAAGCGATGTTTTTTGACCATTTACGTTTTGTACGAGCGATTTCACTTCCGGTAGACGACGCTGAATTTCTTTAATCAGCAGCTCTTTTTTCGGAATTTCTTGTTTAGCCGTAATCAGGACAATTTGCACTTCACCCGTTTCAAATCCTACTCGAGATACGATGGTACGTACAATCCCACGGCGTTTGCGCTCATTGTAGATAGGAATTTGAAGATCTTGTAAAATTCGTTTTATTTCTTTTGTCACGTGATTCGTGGCTCCATGCTGAATAGGACAGTTTTCAATGTCAATCAGTCGATGAGAATTCAGTCCATACAAACCAGCGATGACTTTTTGTTTATCCACACCTACTTGAAACTGAGATTTATTACGATAGCCCCACGGATCTTCCATGCCAATTGTTTGGCGTGTTTTCGCTTCTACTTTTTTTAATGAACTGTGACGTTCGAACGCTTGCAGAACAATATCGCGCTTGGATTCTAACTGACCTTCATAGGATAAGTGCTGAAGCTGACAACCTCCGCACTGTTCATAAATAGGACAGGGTGCTTCTACGCGATGAGGGGATTTTTTACGAATTCGCTTAATCTTTCCTTCGGCAAACTTATGCTGAACATTTGTTGCTTCTACAACCACTTCTTCATTTGGTAATGCTCCCGGCACGAAGACGACTTGGCGCTTAAAATATCCTACGCCTTCTCCATTAATACCGAGTCTTTTTATAGTCAACGGAAATGTTTGTCCTTTTTGAACTTTCATTTCAGTTTTTGGTTTATTCATGAGACCAACTCCGATTAGTTTAAATTCTTTATATAGTTATTAACGGTCCTTAGCTGCTTAAAACCTATTAGACCGTATAGCTTTAAAAAAGACATCAACGCATATTATAACACTTCAACAGCAAAAAACCGACAGGAGAAACATTCCCGTCGGTTTTTATCTTTATTTCTTTTTAGAAGGACTTTTCTTTATTTGTTTGCGTTCGTTCATTAAATCATCAATACTTTTAAACCTATAGCCCTGCTTTTTTAAATCCACAATCGCTTTATCTAACGCATCCGCGTTATCCTTTGAAACGGTATGCAAAAGCATGATGGCACCTGGATGTATTTGAGCCATCATGTTGTCGTATGAGTAGCGCCAGCCTTTTTGTTCATTCACTTTCCAGTCAACAAAGGCAAGTGACCAAAATACATTCGTATAGCCCTCTTGCTTTGAAAGAGCTAGCGTTCGTTCGCTAAATACCCCTCTAGGTGAACGAAGATATTTCATTTCATCACGACCTGTAATGTGCTTGTATTCATCTTTTACTTTTTGTAATTCCTCTTTAAAACGTGCATCATCTACTTGAGTTAAGTCAGGGTGATGCCATGAATGATTCCCGACAATATGCCCTTCTTTTACCATTCGCTTAATCAGCTCAGGCTCTTCTTTTAAATAGTGTCCTGTTACAAAGAACGTCGCAGGAACCTTTCTTTTTTTGAGCACGTCTAATACCTGGGGTGTATAACCATTTTCATAACCGTTATCAAACGTTAAATAAATATTTTTTTCATTTGTATCTCCGAGGTAAAAAGCATCATACTTAGCAAGAATTTGTTCATAAGCTGTACCTGCGGATGCGGGCTTGTGATTTTTACTTTTTTGAAACCCCCAGCTGATAGGAGTGTTTGGATACATTTGTGCTTCAACAGATGCTATGCCTGTTGACATCACGAATAAAAAAACGAGAAAAAAGGTGAACCGGCGCATAAGAAGCTCCTTTCGGAAGTCATTTTACGCTTAGTATCCACTCAATTTTCTCGTTCATGAACGTTACTTTTTACCATACGTTCCGGACGTATGATTATTTAAATACCGGCTCTTTAAATTGCTCAAGCTTTTCGAATGAAGATTTGTCTACGTCTGCATGCAAGCTGTTTCCATGTGAATCCATCGTCACTACAGCTGTAAAACCTTCTACTTTTAGATGCCACATTGCTTCAGGAATACCGAACTGCATCAAATCGACGCCTTCTACGCTCTTAATGCAGTCAGCATAATACTGTGCAGCTCCGCCGATAGCATTTAAGTATACACCGCCGTGCTCTTGAAGAGCAGCAAGCGTTTTAGGACCCATACCGCCTTTACCAATAACCGCGCGGATACCAAATTTCTTCATAATATCCCCTTGGTAAGGTTCTTCACGAATACTTGTTGTTGGTCCTGCAGCGGTTACGTGCCATTTTTCATCTTCATCTTTTAACATAACCGGACCACAGTGATAAATGATTTGTCCATTTAAATCAATTGGCGCATCGTGATCTGTTAAATGCTTGTGAATGGCATCGCGTCCTGTATATATCATACCGTTGATGCGTACCACGTCGCCAACTTTTAATTCACGAATTTGTTCTTCTGTAATAGGTGCTTGTAATACAACTTCTCTTGTTTCATCTGCATTTTGTTTCTCTTCTGCGCCTGCATTTTTATTAAAATCTACTTCTTCGCCTTCTTGATACAGCCACTCTTGAACGCTTCCTGTATCGGCATTGATTTTAACGCCTAAACGGCGGTAAGCCCAGCAGTTATAAGCAACTGACACATAGAAGCTAGCAGGAATGCGGTGAATAACGCCGACTTTACAGCCAAGCAATGTCGTTTCTCCGCCAAATCCCATTGTACCAATTCCTAACTTATTGGCATTTTCCATTACATACTCTTCTAATTCTTTCAGCTGAGCGTTTGGATTTTCGTCATCTAAGTTTCGGAACAGCTGCTCTTTTGCTAATTCATAACCTGTTGTACGGTCGCCACCGATTCCAATACCAATGACGCCGGCACTACAGCCTTGACCCTGTGCTTGATACACAGAGTGCATCACACATTTACGAATGCCGTCTAAATCACGACCAGCTCTACCTAAACCTTCTACTTCACAAGGTAGGCTATACTGAATGTTTTTATTTTCACAGCCGCCGCCTTTTAAAATAAGACGCGCATCAATATAGTCATTTTCCCACTGTTCAAACTTAATAACCGGCGTGCCTCCGCCTAAATTATTACCGCTGTTTTCTCCAGTTAACGAATCTACGGAATTAGGGCGAAGCTTTCCGTGCTTTGTTGCTTCCTCAATTGCCCAATAAATCGCTTCTTTAATTTGAAGCTGATTCACTCCTACAGGGGTTTTAATTTTAAATGTTGGCATACCTGTATCTTGACAAATTGGCGATAAGTTATCGTCCGCCATCTTAATATTATTGGTAATGGTCGCTAAAGACATTGCTGCACGTGTTCCTGCATTTTCACGCGCTTTTGCCTTTGCAATAGCACGTCGAACGTCTTTTGGCAATTTTGTAGATGTTTCAACAATTAAATCGTACATGCTTTGTTTTAAAGCTTCAATCATCACTTAATTCCTCCCATATCCCGCTAATGTATGTATTTATCTATCTGTCGTACAACTTTCAAAATTTATTATACTCCTTCAAAAATTGTTTCGAAAGACCTTTATAGGAGGATTTCCACTTCAAGCAAAAAAGCGCTAGTTTTTCTAGCGCTTTTTCCTTTGTTCATTCTTTATCTTTTTTAAACTGTTCACATTTTGCTTCGAGGTCATCAATCATATTAATTAAACGGTCAATGTCTTCTAGGTCTGTGTTTTCAGGCTCCATTGAGTCTAATACGTGTACAAACATATTCAAACGATCTTTTAAATAACGTACTTGTGAATCTTTATCTCGAACGGCGTTTCCCATTTTAAACCCTCCTGATATAGCTTTTCATTCGTATTTCTTTATATCCTAACGAATACTTTCATATTTGACAACTAAAAGCAATAAAATCCATAATAGTCACTGGTGTCCGTTATGAATGAGACGTATAATTTAGTCTAGCAGGACGGACCGTGAGATGCTTTCATAATCATTTCACTTTACGGAAAAATAAAAGGAGTTTTTTTATGGCCACTTTACAACGAATTACCCCGGAGTTCGATCCGTGGGAAGCGTATTTAGATATGAAACAATATGGCAAACCGACGCTCACAAACGTTGAATTTACAACAACGACCCTTTGTAATATGCGGTGTGAGCACTGCGCAGTTGGATATACACTGCAGCCAAAAGACCCAAACGCACTTCCGCTTGATTTAATTTTAAAACGTCTCGATGAAATTCCAACTCTTCGGGCGTTAAGCATTACGGGGGGAGAGCCTATGATGTCTCTATCTTCTGTGAAAAATTATGTGGTGCCTTTATTAAAGTATGCACATGAACGAGGTGTCCGTACACAGATTAATTCAAATTTAACATTAGATCTTTCTCGTTACGAACAAATCATCCCTTATTTAGATGTTTTACATATTTCTCACAACTGGGGAACGATGGACGATTTTGTAGAAGCTGGCTTTGCAATGATGGAACGAAAGCCTACTTATGAGCAGCGCGCAAAATATTTCGACCGAATGATTGAAAACAGCCGCGCTCTTGTAAAAGCAGGTGTAACGGTATCAGCTGAAACGATGTTAAATAAACGTACACTTCCTCATATGAAAAAGATCCATCGTCAAATTGTTGATGAAATGCTTTGTCAGCGTCATGAAGTACACCCTATGTATCCAAGTGACTTTGCCAGCACCCTAGAAACATTATCTCTTCCTGAAATGCGTCAAGCTATTCATCACCTTCTTGATATTCGAGATGAAAATGTCTGGATGCTATTCGGCACGTTACCGTTTTATGCATGCACTAACAATGAGGAAGACTTAGCGCTCTTACAGCGCTTGTATAGCAGTAAAAATGTAACCGTTCGAAACGATCCAGACGGGCGCTCTCGCCTAAATGTAAATATCTTCGACGGAGATATTATCGTAACGGATTTCGGTGATACACCTCCTCTTGGCAACATTCAAGATACAAAACTTACAGACGCTTTTGATACGTGGCAACAAAGCACTATTTCTAAAGAACTTAGCTGTCATTGTTCAGCTGTGTCGTGTTTAGGACCTAATATTTTGGTGAAAAACAGCTATTATCGAGATACTGATTTTAGCAAACTTGAAGCGAACATTACAAAATAACAAAAAGAGATTCCATCGATGGAATCTCTTTTTGTTATCTCGGCTGATCGTAAGCACCAAAGCTTAAGGAGACATAATCTTGTACAGGAATCCATGCTCCAATTCCTTGAGACGTTACATTTCTCACTACAATTGAACGCTTGCTGCCTTTTACCGTTACATACACTTCTCCATACGTTACTTTTCCCTTTTCACTTACAGCAGGCGTGTACGCATACAGATAACCTACTTTTTTGGGAGCTACGTTATAGACCTGGTCTTTTTTCGTTCCGGCACCTACAAACGTTTGAAATGATAAAGTTAGCTTTGTTTTTTTAGCTGCTTCGATTAGCATCATTTGTTTAACATGATCAGGCTGAGGCACTTTTGCTGTTAATCCGCCTTTTACATGGCTTTGATTTTCTTGGCTGTACATCATTTTGTACTGAGTTTTTCCTGCTCTGTTATCATAATGATTTGTATTGATTCGCTGGTGCTGCCAGTTAACATTTGTTTCTGTTGATTCATAATTCAATGGCCACTGCCCTAAAAAAATGGTTGCTCTGAACCCAATTGCCCATGGAGTTTTAGAAATGTTTGATTCATTTAATATACGAATTAAATCAGGGTTTTCAATTTTTACATTTGATGTTTCAATGAGCTCTTTTGTGAACTCACTCGGCTGCAAGTATGGCGTATCTTGAGTAGCATTTGGATAGGTATTTTCTTTTGAAATATTTAAAGCTGAAGAAGGCACGTTGATGGTAGGCTGAGCTGTTTTAGCAATGGCGATCTTCGTTGAACATGAAAATGAAATAATGATGGTAAACACAAATAAAAGCAATTTACGTAACATCTAGAAACTCCTTTCAACATCGTTAATGAATGCAACCATAGTTTTTTCAAACATCTCCTGTTTTATCCTGAATAATAAAAGGGAAATTATTCCATTTACTTACACAAAAAGAAGAGATTAAGACATAACTAAATCAATCCAATCTAAAGACGAACAAATTGGATAAATGCGCTAGTATGGGTCACTTGTTACACCGCTGTTGATTTCCGTGCAAGACTTCGCTTTCCGCGGGCGGCCGATGAGCCTCCTCGTTGCTTACGCTCCTGCGGGGTCTCATCTATTTCGCTTCTCCCGCAGGAGTCTTCGCCTTGCTCTCCAATCAACAGCTAGAAGCAACTAAACACATGAAACCTATGTTCACCATAACCATAAAAAAATCCGAACGATTCATCGTTCGGATCTTCCTTCAACTAAAACACTTTTGTCCCAGCCTCTTCTTTTTTAAATAAGATAAAAACCAATTCCCATAATAATATAAGCCCCTAAAAGAGTTGCACCTTCGAACCAGTTTGTGTCTCCGTCATTAGAAATAGCAATCGTTAAAAATACGGCTGTTACCATCGCAATCAACTCAGGCCAAGTAAAAACAAGAGACATTTGGCTTTCGAACATCAGCGAAACTAACACCAATATCGGTGCTACAAACATCGCTACTTGTAAAGTCGATCCAACAGCAATTTCAACAGCTACACCCATGCGATTTTTAACGGCCATAATAATAGCCGAAGCATGCTCTGCCGCGTTTCCAACAATCGCTACAATGATGACCCCGATGAATAGCTCACTCCAGCCAAAGCTTTCTGATACAATTTCGATTGTGCTAACCAAGCTTTCAGACACATATGCTACAGCTAACGTAGACAAAAAGAGAACCGCAATCGCTTTCCACATTGACCACTCTGGCTCCTCATGTTCTTCTACGTCTTCACTTTTATGCTGATACACGCCTCGATGCGTTACCAGCTTAAAAAATAACGCCGCTAAGTACAAGATGATGAGAATAATGGAGATTCCGACACTTAGGGACATGGTCTTCGCTTCGTTCATCTCGCTGGCAAACACTTCAGGAATGACAAACGCAACAATAACGGCAAAGATCAATAATCCAGAATTGTGTCTTGCATCATAGACATTAAATTCTTGACGCTTAAATTTTAACCCCCCGATAAAGAATGAAAGACCGCCTACAAGAAGGAGATTTCCTAATACAGAACCAGTTAACGATGCAAGCACCACAGCTGTAAGACCTTCTTTTAAGGCAAAAATAGAAATAATTAATTCTACAGCGTTGCCAAACGTAGCATTTAATAGACCTCCTATTCGAGGGCCAGCTACAACAGCTAAGCTTTCTGTTGCTCTCCCCATAAAAGCTGCGAGGGCAATGATTGTTAAACAGTAAATAATAAACATAAGAACATCTGACCAGTGCATCATGTGCCCAATAACAGATAGCGGTACCCCAAGAATAACCGCTATAAGAAAAATCCGATTGATCATCGTTATGTACACCTACCTTATTCATTTTTTGACAACAAAATCAATCATATCAAATTAATGGAATTTGTATAGACTCACCGTCAATGTTAGTATTTTTAACCTATTTTTATAAATGATAAACCCCTAATTTATTTTTGATTAAGATATTTAAAAATTAGCCAAACTACCAAGGATAATGAGATAGGATGAGGAGTGAAAAAATGAGTAATGATGTAAAAAATCAAATTTTATCCGTACTGGATGACTATACAATAGGAACGTTAGCTACGATTCAAGATGGAAAACCTTATTCACGCTTTATGATGTTTTTTCATGAAGATCTTGTGCTCTACACCGCCACCAATAAAGACACCCATAAAGTTGAAGAACTAGAAAAAAACCCTTACGTTCATATTTTGTTAGGCTATGATGGGCAAGGTTGGAGTGATCCTTATGTAGAGGTAGAAGCCAAAGTAAATGTGGAAACAAACGAAGAGTTAAAAAAGAAATTTTGGAACGCAAAGTTAAAAGAGTGGATTAAAAGCCCGGATGACCCAAATTATTTGCTTCTTCAGCTGACTCCTGAACGCATGCGCTATTTTGATAAAGCCGGAAGCAAACCAAAAGAAATGTAAAAGTGGACATTGTCCACTTTTATTTTAATTCGAAGGTTTCTGTCACTTCGATACTGCCAGCAACCGATTGTAGCATCGAACAATTCTTTCGGGCTAGCTCAATCGATTTTTTAATTTTATCTAATGGAAGGTCTTCTCCTGTGATGATATAGTGCAAATGAATTTTTTCAATTCGCCCCGCTTTTTCATCATTGCGCATCATATCAGCCTGGATGCGTAAATCCGAAAAAGAGATTCTTTTTTTCTCTAGAATCTTTCTTAACACGCCTCCGCTGCAAACGGCAATGGACGATACCAATAGCTGATACGGACGAAAGCCATATTCTTCATCTCCGGCGATATGTAGCTCTCCATAAGGAAGATTTGTCGTAAACCCCGCCTCTTTTTTCATGTTAAATTCCATTTTCTTCACTCCTTCACTTCATTATAAACCGCTTTTTATATAAACAACTACTCTCAATATGGATCACTTGTTACACCGCTGTTGATTTCCGTGCAAGACTTCGCTTTCCGCGGGCGGCCGATGAGCCTCCTCGTCGCTTACGCTCCTGCGGGGTCTCACCTATTCCGCTTTTTCCACAGGAGTCTTCGCCTTGCCCTCCAATCAACAGCTAGAAGCAACTATATACATTAAACCTATGTTCATCGTCACCATAAAAAATCCGAACGAGTTTGATTCTTAGTCAAGAATCAAACTCGTTCGGATCTTCCTTCAACTAAAATACTTTTGTCCTAGCCTCTTTTTATGACTCCGTGTTAAATTAATTTTCCGGCGCGAATATCATCCGTCATTCCTTCGTAAGGTGCTTGAGCTACAGCTTCCTCATTGTTCGCTCCGACATTTTTGATAAACGTAATATCAGCAAATTCGGGCACAACGTATTTCGGATATGTTTCATATTTTTCACGAGATTCATGCATTAAATCAAGATGATCATTCTGGTAGCACACTGTAATCTCAGGATGTTCGTGTACCCATTTTGGAAAGAAAATAACGCCGTGCATGCGTTTTTCATCGGGCATAAAGTTCAAAGATACATCTGTTCCAGTCGGTTCAGTCCAAGATACTTTATATACATCTTCTGTTAATTTCACAATATCTACTTTTTGGTCACGAACCCATCGTCCTGCCACCATTCCACTATGAATACGGTAATCGATTGTATTTTCGTTTTTGATATAAATTTCATATTCCCATCCGTTTTCGTATGTGTAAATCATATGATTACCAATAAATTTTTCCATTTTTATATCGCTCCTTTGATTTGATTTATAAAACTTCGTATATGTCTAACACAACGCTGTCTGGGTGTCTCACAGCAGCTCCTAGAAAAATGCGGTCTTGTAACCACTTATACTTCGCACTTCCTGTTTCAAAGACAGGAATCGTACGAAAATAAACATGCTCTGGAGGTACAATTTCACCTTCAGCAGCCTGTTCTCTAAATTCTTCACTAACCTGACGTATTCCGTTGTTTTCAGTATAAATAAGTTCATCATCTTCTGTTTGAATCACATACCGGGCAGATAAATTGACGCGGCCATCTGAACGAATAATTTGAGAATCCGCTCCGCTTGGAAGGATTAAGCCTTTTATCTCTCCATCTGCAGTACCTGACTTAATAGGTATAAACTGTTTCTTTCCCAATCCTGTATGACCAATGACAATCGGTGTACCGACATTAATTGTGAATGTTGCTATTTTCTTAAGCACTGGTTCCATCATAACGATCACCTCTTAATTGTAAATAAAAACATGTAACTATTTACATGTTTTATTGTACTCCCCTTACATAAAGATGTCAAACGGACAGCACAGCACGTTTACATCCTTGTCAATAAAGCGTTTTCCTTGTACGATTAAACAGTTGGATTGACAAAATATAGATAAAAAGAGGTTGAATGCTATGAGTACTACTCATCAACAACGTTTTTGGATTTTAGTTAGCCTTGTCGCTATTTCTGGATTTAGCCAAGGCATGCTGCTGCCTTTAATCGCTATTATTTTTGAGAAAGACGGTCTTTCCTCTACTATAAACGGATTAAACGCGACTGGATTGTACCTGGGCATCTTATTTATTTCTCCTTTCATGGAAGCGCCGCTTCGTAGATACGGATATAAGCCAATTATCGCAGCAGGAGGACTTTTAGTTATCGTATCTTTAGCTTTGTTTCCTTTGTGGAAATCTGTTGTTTTTTGGTTTGTGCTTCGTTTATTTATTGGAATAGGAGATCACGCCCTGCACTTTGGAACTCAAACATGGATTACCTCGTCTTCACCTGCCGATAAACGAGGTCGAAATATTTCATTGTATGGGCTTTTTTTCGGTATTGGTTTTGCTGTTGGTCCTTTAATGACGCCGTTAATTGAGATTAACCTAGCGCTTCCTTTTATGATTTCTTCCGCTCTATGCCTCATAACCTGGGTATTTTTATTTTTGATAAAAAATGAATTTCCCCTACAAGAAGTTGAGGTTAATTCATTAAAAGAAACGGCTAAACGATTTTCTAAAGCGGCTAAATATGCTTGGATTGCTTTTTTACCGCCTTTTGGATATGGTTTTTTAGAATCCTCACTGAACGGAAGCTTTCCTGTATATGGTTTACGAATTGGTTTGCAAGTAGAGTTTATTTCACTCCTGCTGACTTCCTTTGCAGTTGGAGCTATTGTATTTCAGCTTCCTCTCGGAATACTGAGCGATAAATTCGGACGGAAATTGGTATTAGGATGGATTTTATCAATTGGAGCCGTCACGTTTTTCACAGCAAGTCTATTAGAAGAAACCGCTATTCCATTGATAGCATGTTTATTTATAGCGGGCATGGTTGTAGGTTCTACGTTTAGTTTAGGCATTAGCTATATGACAGATTTGATTCCTACTCGTTTACTGCCTACAGGCAATTTACTATGCGGCATTGCTTTTAGTATTGGAAGCCTTGCCGGTCCTTACATAGGCGGTACTTTTATTCAGTTCTTTCACCATGTCAGCTTTTTTAATATTATTAGCGGGATGCTTGGCCTTATTTTTATCGTTCTTTTTGTGTTCGGACAAAAAATGCCTATACAACAAAAAACAAGCGAGAACTTATAAGTTCTCGCTTGTTTTTTAGACTTTTAGCATTCGGTGTTGAAGAGCCGATTTTTCAATTTGAATCGTCGTATGCTCAATGCCGCAGTGATCGTGTACTAAATCAATGGCTTTTTGCAAAATCTGCTGACAATCTTTTTCATCTTCTACGCGCATATGACAGCTCAATGAGTCCAGTCCTGAAGTAATCGTCCAAATGTGTAAATCATGCACATCTTTGACTCCTTCAATGTTTTCAAGGAGGTTTTTTATTTCACTGTGCTCCACTCCTTCAGGAGAGCCTTCCATCAAAATATGAACACTATGAGCAAGCACTCCCCAAGCGCTTTTTAAAATTAATACAGACACAACTACAGAAATAATAGGATCAGCAATATACCATCCAAACAGCATCATAAGAAGTCCCGCTACAATAGCTCCAATGGATCCTAAAGCGTCTCCCAATACGTGTAAGTAAGCGCTGCGTAAATTTACATTTCCTTTTACATCGCCTTGTCTCATAAGTGACCATGCGCTGATTAAATTAGCGAGTAAACCAACAGTAGCAATCAGCATCATGCTGCCGCTTGCTACAGGCTGCGGCTCTAATACGCGTTGATAGGCTTCATATATGATAAATCCTGCTATTACAAACAGTGCTACTCCGTTAAAAAGAGCCGCTAATATTTCAAAACGATAATAACCATACGTTTTTTTAGCCGATGCAGCTCGGTTAGCAAACCATATCGCTACAAGGCTAAGAGCAAGTGAGCTTGTATCAGACAGCATGTGTCCGCTATCGGATAATAACGCTAAGCTATTTGTAAAAAGTCCTCCAACAAACTCAAGAACCATAATACCCGCTGTGATAATCAGTGCAATTAGCAGACCTTTTTGGTTACCTTCACGCTGTGTATCGAAATGGTGATGGTGACCATGATGGTGGTGATGATGATCATGACTCATGTAAACCCCTCCTTTTATTCGTTATGTGCGCATTCTACGTGCTGAATCACTTGATGCAAAATTCCAACCACGTGTTCATCATCATACGTATAGAAATACGTATTCCCTTCACGGCGATATTTTACCAAGCGCAAATGACGCAAGTGAGTTAACTGATGTGAAATAGCTGACTGCGAAACACCAAGTACTTCAACCATATGACCGACTGAACACTCTTCTTGAAATAACAAATAAAGAATTTTCATTCTCGTAGGATCTGAAATAGCTTTTAGTATTCTTGACGCGTCTTCTACTGTTTGAGGCGATAAAAACGAATGTTCATCTTTTTTCATAACATCTCTCCGTTCATTATATGCAAGTATATGAGCATATGTTCATATATAAATTGTAAAACATATTCTTCTATATAGTCAATTATTTACGTCTATCTAAATTTTTTTGCCTAATTTTAAAAAAAATCCACACAAAATACTTTTTCTGTTATATAATACAAATAAATATAATAAACTGTATTAAAACAGAAGGAGAGGAGAATAATAAATGAGCAGACAAGAACGTAAAAACATGATTACATTTATTGAAACAATGAAGGGGATTGACCGTGAAACCTTAATGTACATGACGGATGCTGATATCGAGCACATTTACACTTCCGCTTATAAATATTATGAAGAACATTTAGATATGTAGTACGGTTTTTACAGAATGCAGACGTCCAGCTGCATTCTGTTTTTATTTTTTAGGCATTAGTCGTTACCTCCTTGCTTGTTCCGTGCTATACTATACTAAATATCCCAATTTAAAAGACAATAACTGAAAAAATGTGCTGCTATCGCTGAGATGGCAGCTTTCGTGCTTTTTTAGGGGTAATGATTGTGATTATTCTTCTCAATTATCGTTCAAGGAGGATTTGTATGGAAAATGCGTTACCTAAAAAACAAGAACAAACGCAGCAAACATCTTCTGCTGTCAACGTATTAAAAACACATGGTGAACTCATTGCTGCACTGTTAAGCGGAGTGCTTATTTTAGCCGGCTGGCTGCTTTCAAAACAGCAGGATACAGCAGTATCTATTACGCTCTTTATATTAGCTTATGTGATAGGTGGATTTGCTAAAGCAAAAGAAGGCATTGAAGAAACGATTGAAAATAAAGAATTGAATGTGGAAATGTTAATGATTATTGCAGCCATTGGAGCGGCTGTAATTGGCTACTGGACAGAAGGTGCTATGCTTATTTTCATTTTTGCATTAAGCGGTGCATTAGAAACGTACACCATGAATAAAAGCAACCGAGAAATTAGCGCCTTGATGAATCTGCAGCCGCAAGAAGCAACGCGTCTGATTGGGGATCAAGAAGAAATTGTATCCATTTCAGATTTACAGATCGGAGACTTGCTGCTAGTTAAGCCGGGTGAACGAGTACCATCCGATGGTATTGTTGTCTTAGGTCAAACAACGATTGATCAGGCTGCTATTACGGGGGAATCTGTTCCTGTACTAAAACAGCTCGATGATGAAGTATTCGCGGGCACGGTGAATGTAAAAGGCGCCATTACCATTAAAATGACAAAGCCAAGTGCCGAGACGCTGTTTCAAAAGATTATTCAGCTTGTTCAAACGGCTCAAAGTGAAAAGTCTCCTTCTCAATTGTTTATTGAACGATTTGAAGGCACATACGTAAAAATTGTCTTATCAGTTGTGGCAGTTATGCTGTTTCTACCACACTATGTGCTTGGATGGAGCTGGACCGAGACATTTTACAGAGCAATGATTCTCTTAGTTGTAGCGTCTCCTTGCGCCCTAGTTGCATCCATCACCCCTGCTTCGCTGTCTGCTATTTCAAACGGAGCAAAAAAAGGAATTTTGTTCAAAGGCGGCGTGCATTTGGAAAGATTAAGCCATTTAAGCGCAATTGCTTTTGATAAAACAGGAACGTTAACAAAAGGAAAGCCAGAAGTGACCAATGTCATTGTACGTTCTGATATGAACGAACAAGAATTTCTTATTAAAATAGCATCAATTGAACGTCAGTCCAATCATCCGCTTGCTCAATCCATTGTTGACTTTGTGAAAAACAAGCAGGAATTGACGCTCGTTCAGCCAGATTCACTTGAAGACGTTCCCGGATACGGTGTCATTGGGTCTCTTCAAGGAGATACGTGGAAGATAGGAAAAGCAGATTTTGTAGGTAAAGAAGATGCAGCTGAATTTGAAAATCAGATTTCATCTACGCTTGCCAGTGAAGGAAAAACGATTGTGTACGCAAAAGACCAGCATGGTATTGTGGGATTACTTGCGCTAAAAGACGTTGTACGAACAGAAGCTGTAGACGCTGTTAAATCTCTTAAAGAGCAGGGTATTCATACCGTCATGATTACAGGAGACAGCGAAAAAACAGCCGAAGCCATTTCAAAAGAATGTGCAGTCGATGAATACATTGCAGAATGTTTGCCTGAAGCTAAAGTAGATAAAATTAAAGCTTTAAAAGACAAATTCCCTACCGTTTCAATGGTGGGAGATGGCATTAACGATGCACCTGCTCTTGCTACTGCTAACGTTGGAGTAGCCATGGGAGAAGGAACAGATGTGGCACTTGAAACAGCGGATATTGTTTTAATGAAAAATGATTTATCGAAAATTTCGGATGCAGTAGCTCTCTCCAGACGGATGAACTCAATTGTGAAGCAAAACGTTATTTTTTCTATTGCCGTCATCTTTTTATTAATTTGTTCAAATTTTTTCCAAGTGCTTGATATGCCATTTGGTGTTATTGGTCACGAAGGCAGCACCATTTTAGTTATCTTAAACGGTCTTCGCTTGCTAAAATCTTAACGCAAAAAAGCCTAACGTATTTGTTAGGCTTTTTATTAGAGAAATCGAGGCCTTAATGGTAACCGTTTTGTCCATTTTGGCTGTTGCTTGTTTTATGCTTCGGCTGGCTCTTTTTATTTTGCTTTGTATTGCTTCCGTCTTTTTTCGTATGCTTTGTCATGATGTAAAACCTCCCTTTCACTTTGTTAGTATGCTCATATCTCGCGAATGATTTCATCCCAATTTGTGACTATTAAGATTTGACTCGACGGTCGTAGAAAATAGCGTTAATCTCTCCTCCAATAACGATAATCATCCCCGATAGGTACAGCCAAATAAGCAAGATAATAATTCCGCCCAAGCTTCCATATGTAGCTGTATAGTTATTGAAATGATTTACGTAATACGCAAATAGCATCGATACCACCGTCCAGCCGACCGTAGCAAAAGCTGCTCCTTTTACAACATTTCGAATCAGCAGCTTTTTATTAGGGGCAAAGTAATATAACCCCGTAAAAACAGTAAATAAAATGAGGCCGCTGATAATCCAGCGGGAAGCAGACCATAAAGCGAGAAAGGTTTCTGAAAATCCAAACGTAGACGATAAATAAAGTCCAATCATATGACCGAAAACAGGAAGTAAAAGCGCTACAATAATAACAAATATCATCGCAAAAGTAAGTAGAACTGCCATGCCTCTCGCCACTAAAAAAGGCCGATTCTCTTGTACGTGATACGCTCGGTTAAATGCTCTTACGATAGCATTAATTCCATTTGAAGCAGACCACATCGTGGCAATGATACCAAAGGACAATAGTTTTTCATTATGAGAACCAATGATATGAGAAACGTTGCTTTCAATCATGTGCAGCGTTTGCTGTGGCGCTACATTTTCGACCAAGTCAAGCAGGTCCGTCGATTCTAATGGCAAAAATCCAATCAGCGTAATTAAGAAAATTAAAAAAGGAAATAGCGAGAGCAGCAAGTAATAAGCCAATTCAGCTGATAAACTGGGCAGCTCATCTCGATGAATGCGGCCCATCAGTTCTTTGCCAAACCTTACGATGTTATTCATGTACATTCCAGCCATATGTGCCTCCTTATTTATTTTTGTTCATCACCATACTTCTCCACAAATGCCTCTTTTGTATCGTTTATAATTTCCATCACCTGAGGCGTTGTTTTTTTTAACTTTTCTACTTTTCCTGCTACAAACGATACATCTTCAGACACTTGCTCGATGGTCGTACGGATGGTTTCATATTTCTCTTTCACAGTATCCGTTACAAGTTCAGGGTGCTGAATAAGAGTTGTTGTTTTGTCTTTCAGTTTTTTACTTCCTTGAATGACGGAGTTTCTTGTTTCTTTATCAAATAAAGAAATAGCTCCTCCTATAATTGCTCCAATGACAATACCTTCTACTAGCTTATTTCGTTTACCCATTTGTCGTTTCTCCTCCGCTTTTTATTTTTTAAGTATCACTTATTCCGAGAAATGCTTCTCTATAATTTCGTCTAAAAGAGCCTTGCATCCTTCTTGAACTAAGTCATATACTTCGTCAAAATTTCCCGTGAAATAAGGATCAGGCACATCTTCAATATGTAAATCGGGCACAAAATCCAAAAGCCTTCCAATATAACCTGTTTTAGTATGTCCAGCCATCCTTCTCAGATTTCCTACATTTTCGACGTCCATTCCAATAATATAGTGGAATCTAGCTACATCCTCTTGAATAACTTGTCTTGCTGTTTGTCCCTTAAAATCAATATTATTTTTCGTTAAAATAGATTGCGTCCCTTCATGAGGAGGATTTCCTTTGTGCCAGCCTCCTGTTCCTGCAGAATCTACGTGAATTTGTCCTTCTAGCCCTTTTTTCTTCACCATATCTTTAAAGACCGCTTCTGCCATCGGTGAACGACAAATATTTCCCAAACAAACGAATAATACGTTAATCATAGTCTCGACTCCTTTCCCTTATTACAAACATTATATACAATCATTTTCAAACTAAAAAATAGTTTTCTTTTATTTATATTGTTTCCATTCTTCTGTGGATAAGAACCTGACATAAAAGTGTTCACACGATAAAAACATGTTACAATAAAAAAAACGCAACTGGAAGGATGAACAAAGTGGATTTATCAGTAAAATCTCCAGAGAATATTAAACATATGGTCGATAGCATTAGTGAAAAACTGCGCATGCTAAATATCGGAGCAATCAAAGCTGAAGCTTTTGACGAAGAAATGTACGAAGACTTAAAATACTTATACGATATGGTAATGAGAAAAGATTCTTTTAGCCCAAGTGAAATGCAAGCGATCGCGGAAGAATTAGGTACACTGCGCAAACAAGCTTGATGACAACTCCGTCAATGACTAATAGCCATTGACGGTTTTTTTTACATTTTTTTCTATACATGAATGTTGCACCTTTTAGCGAGCAAATAAGAGTTAAATCGTTTACATACACATAGATGGAATATTCCCAAAAATCTTTCTTTTCCATTAGGAATTGACGTTTTTATTATTTGTCTATAGAATGTATCGAAATACCTAAGCTCGTATAGTCTTGGAAATAGGGTCCAAGAGTTTCTACCGAACTACCGTAAATAGTTGGACTACGAGGGTTGAACATCATTCATCCTGCATTTTTATTCTTCTTTATGTTCTCCCTTACATAGTCCTTCATTGTTATCCAGTTATACAATGAGAGGAGTCACATTCATGTCAAATACAAAAACAACATTAAAAAAACAGCTTGCTGTTGCCAATAAAAAAACACCTGCAGATCTTGTAGTGAAAAACGGAAAAATCATCGATGTCTTTACGCTTTCCATCATTAAAGCCGATATTGCGATTGCTGATGGAATTATTGTTGGAATAGGTCAATACGATGGACATAACGTCGTTGATGCAAAAGGAAAATACATTTCTCCTACATTCATTGATGGACACGTTCATATCGAATCATCAATGGTTACACCCAAAGAGTTCTCAAAACTTCTTGTACCTAGAGGCGTCACAACTGTCGTAACGGATCCTCATGAAATTGCTAATGTTTCAGGAAAATCTGGCATTGAATTTATGCTTCACAACTCGGATTCCATCCCTTTGGACGTATTTGTGAACTTACCTTCAAGCGTTCCAGCAACTCCTTTTGAAAGCTCTGGAGCAGTCTTAAAAGCAGCTGACTTAGCCCCATTTTTCTCTCACCCTCGCGTGCTTGGATTAGCAGAAGTGATGGATTTCCCTGCTGTGCGAGATGGAGATGACGATATGCTCGATAAATTACAAGCAGCTAGCAGTGCAAACGGCGTAATTGATGGGCACGGCTCAGGGCTAGATGCCACGGGCGTTAATATTTATCGTACGGCTAACATTTCAACAGATCATGAATGCGTAACAGCAGAAGAAGCAATTGAACGTATTCAGCGCGGGATGTATGTTCTGATCCGCCAAGGTTCTGTCGCTAAAGATTTGAAACAATTATTACCTGCTGTAAATGAACGTAACGCGCGCAGATTTTTATTCTGTACCGATGACAAACATCTAGATGATTTATTAACGGAAGGTTCTATTGATTACAATGTTCGTTTTGCCATTGAACTCGGGCTGGACCCGTTAATTGCTATTCAAATGGCTTCATTAAATGCCGCCGAATGCTACGGGTTAAAAGATAGAGGTGCGGTTGCTCCTGGTTACAAAGCCAACTTTATTCTATTGGACGACTTAACCGATATATCTGCAGCACATGTTTATCAAAACGGAGAGCTCATTGCTGAAAATGGAGAGATGCTTTCTGTTCAAGAAGAACAAATTGGTCTTCCAACAGAACTAATGAATTCTGTTCATTTGAAAGAGTTTTCTATTAACAAACTTACGATACCACTTCAACACAATCGCGCTAATATTATTGAAATTAATCCAAACAGCCTGCTTACAAATCATATTGTAGAAGAAGTTCAAGTGAAGCAAAACGAATTTCAGTCTTCTGTAGAAAACGATCAGCTGAAAATGGCTGTTGTTGAGCGTCATCATCTAACAGGGAATATTGGTCTTGGGATCGTAAAAGGCTTTCAGTTAAAAGACGGAGCGATCGCTACTACGATTGCTCACGATTCACATAATATCGTAGCTGTAGGAACAAATGATGAGGATTTAGCAAAAGCAATTGCAGCAATTGAAGAAATCGGCGGAGGTATTGTTATTGTAAAAGGCAATGAAGTGATTGGCTCCCTTCCTCTTTCCATCGGAGGGTTAATGTCACCTCACCCTTACAATGAAGTGAATAGCTTACTTAAGCAGCTTCACGGCGCTCTTCATGAGCTCGATATCTCACAGAAATTTAACCCGTTGCTGACATTATCTTTCTTAAGCTTGCCTGTTATCCCATGTCTAAAGTTAACCGACAAAGGATTATTTAACGTAAAAGAATTTAAGCATATCCCTGTTCAAGCATAAAATAAAAGGACTCTTTCGAGTCCTTTTTATTTATACCCTTTAGACGGCGTAGTTCGAGTTTTACGATTTTTATAATGACGATATCCTTCTTTTAAAAGGATAGGAAAAACAGCGACTAAGATTTTTTTTAATATACGTCCCAATTTAAGGCACTCCTTTACGTGTTCTTACTTTACTATACCCAAATTGGACAGCTAAAAACGCAAAAAAGAGCAGGTATATCCTGCTCTTTTTGTATTACTTACCGATAAATTGTTGAGTCCAGTACGTAGTATCACCTTTTACGTATCCAACACCAATTTCAGTGAAATCAGGGTTTAGAATGTTTTTACGGTGACCGTCACTATTCATCCAAGCATTCATTACCTCTTCAGGAGATTGCTGACCTTTTGCAATATTTTCACCTGCAGTTGTATATTCGATGCCGAATTGTTTCATCATATCAAATGGTGAACCATATGTTGGTGAATTGTGGTCAAAGTAACCTTTTTCCATCATATCTTTTGATTTAGTACGTGCAACGTCACTTAATTTTTTGTTAAGTGTTAGAGGTTTTAAACCTTGTTTTTCACGCTCTTGGTTCACTAAATCTACTACCTTTTGTTCAAATTGACTAGCATCTTTTGTTTGTTCTGCTTTATCAGTATTTTCTGATTGTTGAGCTTTTGTATTTTGCTGTGTTTGCTCAGGAGCTTTTGCTTCTTCACTTTGCTCTGGTGCTTTTGCTTGTTCCTGTGGAGCTGCTTCAGCTTGATTTGGTGCTTGTGTTTCTTGTTGTGGAGCTGCTGCTTGAGCAGATTGTCCTTGAGCGTTAAATTTCTTTAATAGCTCATCTACATTTATATTTTGTGCTGCTTGAGCATCTTTAATGTTAATTTGTTTTGGAGTGTTGCAATCAGGAGCTGCTGCATTTGCTTGTCCTGCTGTTAGTAATCCTAATGATACGGCACCTGCGACAGTGGCAATACGAAACCTTTTCTTCATGTTTGAAATCCTCCTATGTGATAATAAAGTTTTTTATAAAACCGCAACGCATCTAAGCTTGTAGCAAGCCAATCTCGTGATGCACCCTCATTGTTGCACGAAAACTATGAAACTCGCAACGCCTTTTAAGCTACCAAAATTATACTTTCATTTATGTGAAAAATATTTCGATTGTATTACGTGGCTTCTATCTATTGATAGTAAAAGGTTTTCATATTCTTTTAGAAACCGCTTCACCCAATGCAGTAATATAACTGTAAATCTCTCGTCAAAATCGTTACATACAAAAAGGCGACAACAGAGTGGTAAATCACCCTGTTATCGCCTTTTGCAGAAAATTTTACTAATATTATTTACTTATTTTAAGACATTTACTGATTCACGTACGAATGCTTCCATATCGTCTGGTGTACGGCTTGTAACTAGTTGATTACCGCATACCACCACTTCTTTATCATGGAAGTTTGCACCTGCATTTTTCAAATCAATAGCAATTGATTTGAAACCAGTTACATCACGTCCTTTTAATGTTTCAGCATTGATTAGCAGCTGTGGTCCGTGACAAATAGCCATAACCGGTTTGCCTTCATCCATAAATGATTTTGTGAAAGCTACGACCTGATCGTCCGCACGCAAGATATCTGGTGAGAAGCCTCCCGGTAAAAACAATGCGTCAAAATCTTCTGGTTTTACATCCGCAATTGCTTTATCAATTGTTAATGTTGTTTCGCCTTGTTTACCTGTTACTTCACCTGTTTTAACATCGATTTTTGTTAGCGTATGGCCTTCTTCTTCAAAGGCTTTGGCTGGATCTGTATATTCCACATCTTCAAATAAATCTGTTACTAATACTGCAATTTTCTTACTCATTCTAAGCAACTCCTTAATTGATTTGTGTACTAATGTTCTATAAATAAAATACCCGTGCACTATTCTTTTAAACATGGTTTATGAGTAAAAAACTTTTCTCCAATAATCAAAAAACACATTGAAAGTTTTTATAAAGCAGAAATTCAAAACAAATTAAATGTCTGAAACGTCGTCTCTTCTGGAACTGGGTACACATCTCTACCTGCAATCACGTTCAGAATACGCTGATTGCGCTGAACGGATAAACCAAGATTTGTTGCGCCAGATCCATGTGAATGTTCGATATTGGTTAAAGTAAAAAAGTGGTGGTTACGGGGTTGTTTAAAGACAAGCCGGTAATCTTTTGTGACTTTGAAACGCTTGTCATCTTCCCATTCGATATCACCTTTTATTCGTTCGATGAACGGCGAAATCTTTGGCTTGTAGCCCGTGGATAAGATCAAGCGATCCGCTTCGTATTGAAAAGAGCGTTCAGTCTTTAATTGTTTGCACTCCAACTCATATCCATTTCCTTTTTTATGAATATCACTTACTTCTGTCGAGGCTTGAATCGTAACGGGTACTTTTTCTTTAATTGAACGATGATAGAGTAAATCATAGATTTTCGTTAAGGTAGAAGATTCAATTCCGTGACGTAAAGGATTTAAATCTTCAACTGTGCTTGTACGTTCTTCAAAAGGCAGCGAATGAAAGTAATCTACATAGTCTGGCGAAAATAACTCTTGAGCAAGCTTGGATTGATCAAGCTGAAAAAAATTAGAGGATCTTGTAAACCATGTAAGGTGGTAATGATGTTCAGTCTGTTCTTCTAGTAAATTAAGAAAAATCTCCGCAGCACTTTGCCCTGACCCAACGATCGTTACATGCTTTCCTTTTTGAATCTCTTCTTTTTTATGTAAATAGCCGCTGCTGTGTAAGATATGCTCATTCAGCTTTTCTTCAAAAGCCGGAGGCACAAGTGGAATGCTTCCTGTTCCCATTACGACGTGTTTAGCATTTACCGTTTGAATTCCTTCAGGTGTTTCTACCTTTACTTCATAATACTCTTCTTCATTTTTCGGTATCACATCCACGACTTTTGAAGAAAAATAGCAGGAAGATAGCTGCTCGGCTACCCATTTTGCGTACTCGTTATATTCTTGACGCGGAATGTCAAAACGATTAAAGAAAAAGAATGGATATAAGCGTTTTTGCTTATGAATATAATTTAAAAAAGAATAGGGACTTGTTGGATCCGCAAATGTAACTAAGTCTGCTAGAAACGGAATCTGCAAATCCGTGCCATCAATTAACATCCCCGGATGCCATTCAAATTTCTCTTCTTTATCAAAGAAGACGGCATCAATTTCATCAAGAGGCTCAGCAAGGGCCGCTAAACCTAAATTAAAAGGTCCTATTCCTATTCCCACCATGTCATACTGCTTATGTGTCATCTTTAAACTCCCTTTCATAAAAAAAGCTAACAGTATTGTCTACTGTTAGCTTTTTACCCTTTTTCCATACATTTATGCGGAAGGAGTCATACTCATTTTCGGGCCAAACGATTCATACATGATATTTTCTTGGGAAATACCCATTTCAGCTAAGCCTTCTAACACCATTTGCGTAAATGAAGAAGATCCACAGACATAATAATATGCATCTTTATCGCTTGCATATTTAGCTAGCTCCTTTTTAGTTAAGCGACCATACGTTATATGTTCATCATGCTGCCCTGCTTGCGCCTGACTATAGAAAACGTGTTGTTCAAACATATACTTCTCTGACAACGATTGAAGCTCTCGTTTCATTGCATGAAACTGCTCATTTTTAGCACTGTGAATAAATGTTACTTCTTGATTGTTTTCCAATGCTTGATGAAGCATTGACATCATTGGAGTGATTCCTACACCTCCGCTGATAAATACTGATTTTCTATTTTCTTTTAAGACAAAATCTCCTGCTGGAACGCTGACTTCAAGCAAGTCTCCTTCTTTCAATTGGTCATGTAAATAAGTTGACACGACCCCTTCTTCCATTTGTTTTTCTCTTTTCACCGTAATTTTATAGTATGGTTGGTTTGGATAGCCAGATAAGCTGTATTGGCGAATTGATAAATACTCTTGACCAGGAATTCGTACACTCACATATTGACCTGGCAGAAAAGCAGGCAGCGCTTTTTGATCAGGTGATAGTAAATAAAACGAATATACGTCTTCTGTTTCTTTTACTTTTTTATCAATCATTAGTTTTTTATAATCTTTCCATCCTTTTTCTTCAGCTTCTTCATATAACTCTTGCTCCACACTTATGAATACGTCTGCAATGGCACCGTAAGCTTCTTTCCAAGCTTCCATAATCTCATCGGTAGCAGCTTCTTTTAAAACATCTTTAATTGCCTTTAATAAGAACTCCCCGACAATTGGATAGTGCTCTGCTTTCACGCCGATACTGCGATGTTTATGGGCGATTTGCTTCACAACTGGAAGCAGCGTTTCAAGCCGATCGATGTACTGCGCAGCGGCATAAACTGTATTAGCTAACGCCATTTGCTGACGTCCTGTTTTTTGATTCGTTTGGTTGAATACATTTTTTAAAGAAGGATACTGTTCAAAAAGCATCTCATAAAAACGAGTTGTGATTGCTTGACCATGCTTTTCTAAAACAGGAACTGTACTTTTTACAATAGAAATAGTTGTTTGTTTCATAACTTTCGCCTCCGAAAGATTCATTTTAAAAGATATATTTTTAATACATCTTTATAATACTCATATCCAACTCGAAAAGATATATTTTATATACATATTTAAAGAAATGTTCACAAATTTACTCCTTCAAAAATGAGAGCATTCTTTCTGTATTTCTTAGATATAGACATGCTATTATAGATACATCAGTTGCTGATAAGAGAAGAGGTAAAAAGATGAGGCTCACACAATATACAGATTACTCACTGCGAGTTTTATTATATTTAGGCGTTCGCGATAATAATAAACTAAGCAATATAAAGGAAATTGCTGAAGCGTATAATATTTCAAAAAACCATCTTATGAAAATCATTCACGAGCTTGGAAAACTTGGCTTAATTGAAACGATCCGAGGACGAAACGGCGGTATTCGTTTAGCTCAGCTTCCAAAAGACATTAATATTGGCAAAGTGGTACGTCAAACAGAAGAAGATTTTCATATTGTTGAATGTTTTGACCGTGAAGGAAACTTCTGCATTATTAGCCCCGTCTGTAAGTTAAAAAGTGTTTTGCATGAAGCTATGCAAGCCTTCGTTAAGGTGTTAGATCAATATACATTGGAAGATCTAATCCAAAATAAAAATGAATTAAACCTCCTGCTTCTATCTCAAAAAAACGAGGAATGAGCAAACTAAATTTCACCTGAAATTATTCTCGTTTTTTTAACCTTTTTCCCTTTCATCATAAAATAAAAGATGTTACAATGAGGCACGTATTGGAAAGACAAGATGTCTCCATTCGAGCAGACAATGAACCTCATTCTGTTCATCCTAAAAAAATGACGAAAGGGTGTTTGAGTATGCACGTAGGAAGCAAAGGTTGGTATGTTGAGGAACTTAAAAAACGAGGAGTTCGCAACCACGAAGGCCGCAAAGTGGAAAAGTACAAAACATATGTACTTGCTAACTTGCTTGATAAACACAAAAATTAATAACGTGTAATAAGAGAGTACAAATGCGTACTCTCTTTTTTGTTCATTTAATAAGCAGCGTCTTGATAAAAATAATTTGGTGATAATACTTTATTTTTATAAGGCTTATGAAAAATATGTGTGGTAGCTGGCGAAATCGGTGGAATCAACCACGTCCAGTTCCCAGTCACTTCCCGGCCATTTTTTTGCTCTCTTTCTTCAAACAAGTGAAATTGCTGAGCAGCAGTGTGATGGTCTACAATGCTAACGCCTTCTCGTTTGAAAGAAGAAAGCACTGCAACGTTTAATTCAACAAGGGCCTTGTCCTTCCAAAGGGTCGCGTTGTAATCCATGTTCAATCCCATCATAGAAGCTATTTTTGGAAGTTGATTATAGCGATACGTATCCGCTAAATTTCGCGCACCAATTTCAGTTCCCATGTACCATCCATTAAATGGTGCTGCGACGTAATCAACCCCTCCAATTTCTAACTTCATATCTGAAATCATTGGGACAGCGTACCATTTTAACTGTAAGCCTTCAAATTCAGGAAGTTCTGGATGCGTAATAGCTACTTCTTTCACTAAATGTTTTGGGATCTCAAAACATCGAGGTGACTCTTCATTAACTTGCAGGACAAGAGGAAGAACATCAAAGTGAGTTTTCTCACCTTCCCACCCTAACTTTTGGCAGACTTCCGTGAACGCAACAGAATCAGGATCTCCTATCATACCATATTCCGTCTCGTACCCAGCATAGCGGATTAGCTGATGATTCCATATTCTAACCGGCTCTTTTGCTTGCATTTTCGGTTTAAACACCGTAATAGTAGGTCGGATTTTTCCGTCATTTGTTGCATTTTCAATATGGTGAAAAAGGGCGTCTCTTACCTCTTCAACTGTGCTCGCCTCTCGCTTATCAAATACATTGAGCGATTGCCAAAATAGTCGTCCGATACATTTATTGCTGTTTCTCCAAGCCATACGAGCTCCGTGCTCTAACTCTTCAAATGTATGATCATAATGTCCGAGTGACATAATTTGCTGATGAATTTCTTTTAATCGCTTGTTTTTGTCCGCTTCGCTTTTTTCAAGTTCAGCGTAACACGTCTCTATAAATACACGTGCTTGTTCAAATAATTCTTCTTGCTTCAATGTTTGTTCCCCCTAGAAGAACAGATTTCATTCTCTTCGTTCAAGAAAAGCAAGTTTCAGTATACCATTCCCATAGCGGAAAACGCGCATCATAATGCTTTAATAGCCTCTTTCAATATTAACCAAGTTAGAAGGCAATTCGCCTTGCTCAACTTTTTGCAGCGTTTCAACAAAACACTCGACGGCTTCTTCAGGCGTAGTCACCGCTGAAATATGAGGTGTTATGATGATATGTGAATGATTCCACCAAGAAGATTCTTTCGTTAACGGCTCATGTTCAAACACATCTATGTATGCTTTTCGAATACGCTTTTGCTCAATGGCTCCTACTAACGCATTTTCATCTACAGTTGCACCTCGTCCAACATTTATAAAGTATGCATTTTCAACTAAATTCATCCATTTTTGATCAAAGTAGCTTTTTGTTTCATTCGTTAACGGCATTGTACTAATAATCCAATCAGCTTCTTTTAGCAAGTCTTTTTCCTTTAAAATCGAGACCACTTGATCAAATGACGGCTTTTCATTTCCACTTTTAGATACTCCTATCACTCGTACACCAAAAGATTTTAAAACAGCTGCAAGACGTCCGCCGATTTCACCTGTTCCATAAATTATGACCGTTTGAGTAGAAAGCTGCTTAGGCTCTATTACTTTCCACTGCTTTTGTTTTTGCTGATGTTGAAACTGTGCGTGGTGCTGAAGTTCAGCTAGCATATAACTAAGGCAATATTCACTGATTCGCTGACCGAATGAACAAACCGTACGTGTTAACATCACACTCTTTTTCCAATCACCACTTTCTAAAAACCGATCGACTCCTGCGCCGAGAGAATGAATCCATTTAAAGGTATGATCTTCAAAGTAATCTGTTGGACCGAACGATAAAAGCGCGTCAGCCCAGTTTAAATCTTCAATTGTAACGTCTTGCTCTTCTATAAATCGAAACGTCTGTGTGAGCTGCTTTTGGTTGATCATCTCCCGCAGCTCTTTATGCATTCTTCCTGCCACTAGTATCGTATAAATTTTCATTTCTTCTCCCCCTGCCTTTTTATTCTTCTTTTACATACTCTATTTGAATAATTCCGTTTGACCGTTCCTTCGTCATGCCGGATTTTCTACTTTGATATATAGTATGGATGAAATGAAAGGAAGACGCGAGTGAATTTTATATGACTTTCAGGGCTAGAAAACTCATATGGATTTATGTATATAAGTTCGCTATAATCGTTATGAATCAATTTGTTTATAACGAAACGTACGATAGATATTTTAAAAGAAAAGGTGTGTCAGCATGAGTGTATTAAACGTAAAAAATCTAAGCCATGGTTTTGGTGACCGTGCGATTTTTAACGATGTATCATTTCGATTGTTAAAAGGTGAACACGTAGGCTTAATTGGAGCAAATGGTGAAGGTAAATCAACATTTATGAACATCATTACAGGGAAGCTAGAACCGGATGCTGGAAAAGTAGAATGGTCTAAAAAAGTGCGCGTCGGCTATTTAGATCAACACACGGCATTAGAGCGCGGTCTTTCTATTCGTGATGTACTAAAAAGTGCTTTTCAATACTTATTTGATTTAGAAGCTCAAATGAATGGTCTCTATGAGAAAATGGCGGATGTATCACCAGAAGAACTCGAAAAACTATTAGAAGAAGTCGGTACACTTCAAGACCTCTTAACAAACAATGACTTTTATGTCATCGACGCAAAAGTCGAAGAAATTGCACGCGGATTAGGATTAGAAGATATCGGCTTAGATCGCGATGTACAAGATTTAAGCGGTGGACAGCGTACAAAAGTATTACTAGCCAAACTGCTGCTGGAAAAACCAGAAATTCTATTACTTGATGAGCCTACAAACTACTTGGATGAACAGCATATTGAGTGGCTACGACGCTACTTGCAAGAATATGAAAATGCCTTTATTTTAATTTCTCACGATCTTCCATTTTTAAATAGCGTGATCAATTTGATTTATCATATGGAAAACCAAGAGTTAAATCGCTATGTAGGCGACTACGACGATTTTATGAAAGTATATGAGATGAAAAAACAGCAGCTTGAAGCAGCTTATAAAAAGCAACAGCAAGAAATGGCAGATTTAAAAGATTTCGTAGCGAGAAACAAAGCGCGTGTGTCGACAAGAAATATGGCCATGTCCCGTCAAAAAAAGCTGGATAAAATGGAAGTAATTGAGCTAGCTCAAGAGCGTCCAAAACCAGAGTTTAACTTTAAGAGTGCTCGTACTTCAAGCAAATTAATTTTTGAAACATCTGATTTAGTCATCGGATACGAAGAGCCGCTTTCTAAGCCATTGAATTTAAAGATGGAGCGAGGTCAAAAGATTGCCCTTGTAGGAGCGAACGGAATTGGGAAAACAACTCTTTTAAAAAGTATTTTAGGAGAAATCAAACCGATTTCAGGCTCTGTAGAAAAAGGAGATTACCAGCACATTGGCTATTTTGAACAAGAAATCAAAACGGCTAATTACAATACGTGTATTGAAGAAGCATGGAATGAGTTTCCTCACTTTACTCAATATGAGATTCGTGCAGCTCTGGCTAAATGCGGCTTAACAACGAAACATATTGAAAGTAAAGTAGAAGTTCTAAGCGGTGGAGAAAAAGCAAAAGTTCGTCTATGTAAGCTGATTAACAATGAAACCAACATTCTTGTACTGGATGAGCCTACAAACCACTTAGATGTAGATGCGAAAGATGAATTGAAGCGAGCTTTAAAAGAATACAAAGGAAGTATCTTAATTATTTGTCACGAACCTGAATTTTATCAAGATGTTGTCACAGACGTGTGGAACTGCGAATCTTGGACGACTAAATTATTTTAAAAAAACAGGTTAAAAGAGGAATATCTTTTAGAAAAAGTGGGAATGATAAGATTAAGTTCCCCCCCCTTTGTGTGAGTAGCCATTTTTTAAATGGTTACTTTTTTTATGTATAGTCCTTTAATAAAATGGCTATATTGTATCTATACTCCCTAAACCCAAAAAGACCGCTGCAGCGATGCAGCGGTCTTTTCATTGTCATGGCTTCATCTGTAGCCAGCTATCAAAACGATGAACAGCTATACTGCTTGGAGGATTTTTAGCTTGACACTCCGTAAGCAGAATATCCAGCTCTTGCATCATCATTTCTTCTCCTTTAGCGGAAAAAGAAATGTATTCTCCTTCATCTGAGGACATCGTTTCTACCCCTATTTCAATTGGAGTGGATAGCACACGCCCCCACTTGCGTTCATTTTCCGTTATTTCAGCAATACCGTTTTCTTTACCTGCGTGGTTTCGGTACCCCATGATTGTGACTTCATCAGCGTATTGAATAACCCACCGCCCCAGCGAACCAGAACCGTTGCTATTTTTGAAGGGAACTTCGTCAAACCAGAACGGTATATCTACAGCAAGCGGCAAGTCTAACTGACGAGACTGTACAACGGCTTGAGAAATGACATATTGGTACTGCAGAATACTTTTCGCTCGATTATTTCCCCAGCTTTTATACAAATATGGCTCTACATCCAAATGAACCCCTGAAAATTGCTGTAGTTCTTCCGCTTCTGCTTGGTAAGCTTTTATCCAATTAAAAAATGCGTCTTGCTTTTCTATACCAGAAGTCCCTATCCAATAAGGAGCGCCGTCAAGTGCGTAAACACTTATACCCTGGACTTGCGCTTGTTCAATAAAATGCTTATATACGAAGAATGAAAAATGAGTATCAATTTGTAAATAAACCTTTGTGACCTTTTTTTCTTGAAGTTTTTCGAGGATAGCCTCTTGGTGCAACATCCATTTTTTTGTATCCCACACCCACGTCGACAGCGGTATATTCATCTCTGCATTCACCTTTGATTCACACCCTATTCCTTTCCCCATATTAAACAACCATACAACCACCAGAAAAATAAGAACGCACTTGCTTTTCACACTCTTTTTTCCTCCTTTATACGAGCCAGAACTCATATAAAGAGAGTCTGGCAGCTTGGCAACTTTATGGTGAATTTCTCCCTTAGATCTGTAGCTTTCAGCAAACTCGCCCTTATCAATTTTTTCAGCCTAATCTTTATATGTTCTATCGGTTGCTTGATTTACTTCTCTATTTCTTTCTTATTAAATAAATATGCCTGCTTTGGATGGTTTGGCTGATTTGGATATTTTAACTGTAATTGTCCTTTTCGTAATAGCTTTGTTAAATAATTATTACGTACTCCATCCGGCGTTCTTTCTAATAAATAAGCAAACTCTTTAAGCATGAGCGGTTTTTCTTTGCATAACTCAAGAATAATATGCTCCATCTGATTCGGCGAAAGCCGTTTTTTTTCACGAGCCAGCGCTGCAATATCCCATAACTTCGTATCAATATCCTCAACATTCACTGAATTAGACAAATCATCTTTCGGTTCTTTATTATAGGAGTTATAAATATTATTATAGGAGTCAACTTCTTTATTATAGGGGTTATACCCACTATTATAGCAGTTCTCTCCTTTATTACAGGAGTTTTCATCGTTATTATATGACTCTAACTCCTCTATTAACTCTTCATCACCTTTATTATAGGAGTTGTCATTTTTATTATAGGAGTTTATTTCGACATTGTTTTTAGGTGTATTTTGATATTTTTCGACACCTTTAAAATTATTTCCCGAACCGGTTATGGACGTATTATAAGTGTCTTTTTCAGAAGAACTCACCTGTCTTTCTTGAGTGGACAGAGATAAAGTAACCACTGTACGATGCATAGAAGCATCTTGATCAATAGCCGGCGTTTTATAATGATGCAAGCTCCAATTTTGCTTTACTTTTTTCAAACCAGAGCCCGAACGTTCACATAGCCCTAGTAAACTGAATAACTTAACGATATTTGGGTTTCGAAGCTGACTAACGGTATTGCTAAAAACTGAATCTGAAGGTACTAATAAAAGACCAGGGTTAGAAAAAACGTAATAAGAAGGTTGCTTTTCTAAAATAACGCCGCCCTCGCCATTATAATCTGCATGAATAAGCATATTGATTAAAACTTCTGTTAAAGAGGAAGCGATTGACGGCTGGGGTTCGCTATTACGAACAATTTCATGAATATGAAAATAAAAATCAAAAATATTTCCTGACCAAGTCCCGTCTTGAGAGGTAAAGCGCTCTGTCCATTCTTCATTCCCTTTACTTTCCCGGTATTCTAAAAAGTATTGTGGTAAAACTTCTGTAATAATCCGTTCTTCACTGAATAAAAGCAGGCCTGCGAGTGTGACCCCTTCTTTATGGGTATCTCTAACCTTTCCCCAAGCTCCTACTTTGTATAAAAACTCCTTTGTTTCAAGCGCATTCCAAGGATGAGCTGGTTTTACTTCAGCAAATCGATCCCGGTAGCTTTTGATCGTATCAAAATTTAATTCGTTTAATCCATAGTGCTCTAGGATGAGATTATCTTGTAACATATTCAACTCTCCTATTATCTTTGTATATTTATTTAACAGCGCGAATATGCTGTTTCTTACCCCTTATTAATAGCGTACTCAATTTACTTATATAGATGACATCGGCACCCTAAAATACTGCGCGTAAATTGCACTTCTGTCGCGCAATCTCTTCTACATCGATATATACATCTCATCTATTCTATCATTTTTTCTTTATTCTCTCCTTCATTTTTCAATCTTCAAAAAAGTAGAGTTTATTGTGTAAAAGCTGTGGATATTTACCTTTATCCACAGCTTTTACACAACCTACAAATCCTTTTCTAGCTGTTTTAATATAAATTTGATATAATACCCTTCATAACAACGGAGTAAGTGAGGGATTACGTATGGAAAAAGCTACATTTGCAGGTGGATGTTTCTGGTGTATGGTTACACCTTTTGAAGAGCTAGAAGGTATTCACGGCATTGTATCAGGATATATGGGGGGAACTGTGGATAACCCTACTTATGAGCAAGTGAAATCTGGCACAAGCGGTTACTACGAAGTGGTTCAAATTACATTTGACCCTGAAGTATTTCCCTATAAGCGTTTATTAGATCTTTATTGGCCACAAATTGATCCAACAGATGACGGAGGTCAATTCCAAGATCGCGGTTCGCAATATCGGACAGCAATTTTTTACCATAACGATAGTCAAAAACAGGCAGCTGAAGAGACGAAGCTAGAGGTCGCAAAAAGCGGACGTTTTAAAAAACCAATCGTGACAAGCATCCTTCCTGCCTCTAAGTTTTATGAAGCCGAAGAGTATCATCAAGATTTTCACAAGAAAAATCCAGACCACTATAAAGAAGACCGCGCTAAGTCCGGTCGGGATGAATTTATTCAAACTAACTGGAAATAAACTTCCTGTATTCAAAACAAAGCCGCATAGCAAACGCTATGCGGCTTTGTTTTACCAATTATCTGTATAAGTTGTTGTTGTCGACGGCACGCTCCAATATTGCTGTGCAGGCTGCCATGCTTTTAACGAGCCATCAGCCTTCTTCACAATTGCTTTAAATTGAACATTTTGACTCGCAGGAAAATAAACGGTGCCTCTCCAATCAGCTGTAGATGAATTGTATGTTAATTTAATTGGATAAATGGACGTATCCCACTGACCTAGCTCAGCTCTGTCTCCAACAATATAAACCGTTTCTCCTACTGTAGCTGGCGCATTTTTTACTACAACCGTTTGCGCAACTGGTGTAACGCCCAAAGTATTTTTAAATTGCCCCATAAGCGTATCATTGTTAATTACATCGTAGAAACGAAGCAAAGTAAATCCTGCAAAATTATAGTTAAAGGCCATTTCAGCTGCTTTTTTATATTGATCTTCACTGCCTATAGTTAAAGCATTTTCTCCATTTAAAACAATTCCTTTTGCATTCGCAATACCTGCTACTTGGCGTACAAGCGTCTTTGGCATAGAATATTCCGGATAACTTCCGCTGTCCGTCATTTCTAAACACGTAAAAGTGATATCTAATTTAGCTGTTTTAAACGCATCTAAAAGCGCATTGTAATCATTGTATCCAGCCGGTTTTTCTGCAGCATGAGGAATCGTCGGATTATTGTATTGCCAATGGATTCCTGCCACTTTTGCACCGATTGGTACGTTAAAGGTGGAATCAAAAGCCTGATGAGCTAACTGTCCAATACGTTTTGTGTGATCTTCCAAAGCTCCTTGATACCACGCTAAGAAATCTTTTCCATAAGCTGTTGAATAACCATCTTTTAAGAACTGATAGCCATCTGATGGCGGTAAAATTTGCGATATAGAGGTTAAATTGGTTCCCCATGCCTGATTAACGCCGGCGAGTGAACCGTATTTAGTCAAAGCATATGATTGAAACTTGCTTTTGGCGAAGTTCGTATACACTTGAAATTTCCCTCTAGACGGATAGCCGGTTCCGTCTGCTGCTGTATAGGACGGATAACGAATTTCACCTGCAGGACCTCCGGATAAATAGATTTTAGCAATCACGTCTTTATAAGGTGCTAACGCTTGCGCAAATGCCGTATAGAGCTCTCCATATTGCTTAGAAATAACGTCGGTTGCAAGCGGGCTTAGCGTTTCTTTATTTATCGTACCTGTTTCAGATTTAAAGTAAAGGCTGTCATCACTTTTTAAGTTCCATACCCAAGACGGAAGCGGAACGTTACAATCATCTCCTACATTACCGCCGCACTGATGAGTAGAAATAATTGGAACGATCTTTATACCCGCATTACGAGCAGCTTGAGCAAAACGCTGAGCATAGGAAAAATCGAACTGCTGATCACCGTTTTTCTCCATATCTCCCCACCAGAAGTCTACTGTCACTGCATAAAATCCATTTTGTTTCGCTTTGCGTAAATCGTTCTCAAACACTTCCCATGTCGTATAGTCTGTTACCTTTTTTAACGGCGCCATTAAATAGGTTTTATAACCCGGATTCATTGATTTTCCATCTACGGCAGCCGCTCCATTAATTGGATTCAAAATGAAAACGCTAACAAAAATGGCCATCAAAACGAAAGCCGATCCTTTTTTACATAGCTGTTTCATATCTTCCCTCCATTTTTCAAAATCACCTATAGGTATTCGGCGGATTTTGGTTTTTTCCTTTTTCTTTTATAAAAAAAGACGCCCTGCCAGGACGCCTTCTTCATTAGTTCCAAATCTCATTTACCCATTCAGGATGATCAATAAATGGATTGCGGTTATGCTGATAGTCTGAATAAATAATATCATTTCTACGTCGTTCTCGATCATCTACTGGGTCTTGGGCGTTCCATTGAAGAAGCACAGATACCTTTCCGTGATAAGGAGCAGTGCCATTATTCACTACGTTATTAAGTTCTAAGTCAGGCTCATCACTTACATCGCCTTCATAGCGCACAGCCATATAAAACAACATACGAGCCACGTCACCTTTTACTTCATCTCGAGGTTCCCATGAATCACTGTCAAAATAATTTCCGAGTGCTTCGCTATGTTCCGTCCCTCCGTTATCAAAATCTAAGTTTCCTCTCGTACTGTTTACAGACACATCGGTTGGACGTAAATGATGGAGGTCTGTTCCAGGCCCCATAGCTGTTCCAAAATCCCCGTGAGACTTTGCCCAGACGTGCTCACGATTCCAATCGTCCACTCCGCCTCCATTTGTACTCTTAGCCTGTGAACGCCCCGTATAGAGCAAAATAACGTTATTTGCGTTAGCTGGATCTTCATCCGTTTTCTTTAAAGCTTCCCATACGGCTGAATACGATAGTTCTGTGTGATGGTCAATAATGTTATGAAGCTCTGTTTTTAAGGTGTTTCCTGTTTTTCCAGCTGCGGTACGATAATAGTCTTCTACTGGAATGGTTGGCTCTGTAGGATCTGGAGTCGGATCAGTTCCTCCTGTTTCTGTACTGATAGAAGTAACTGATTTTATTCCTGGGTGTGAAAAATAAGGAGTGAGTGTTCCTGTAACAGTAAGACTTTTCCCTTTTAACTCCGGGTGACTTTGAAGTCCAAATGTACTTCGTAAATTTGAAGGAATTTGAACGTATACCATTTTGTCTGTGTTGGTTTCATTTGAACTGTCAGCAAGAGCAAGTGCATAATCGTTTGAGTAATTGCTCGTAATAACTGTAGATGTGCCTGTAGGTTGACCTACTACATATCCTTTAACCGTTTGTACACTGTTGTTTTGATTCTCAAGAGCTTGTGCAACAGATAAAGATGCGGCTGCTTGACTAATAGGAGTTAAGCTCACTAAAAGAGCAAAAACAAGCAGGGACATTGCCCATGTTTTTTTATACAGAGCGTGTAATCTCACTTTTTTATTCCTCCTTATGATAGGTTTGAAAACTAGTTTTCTTCCACCTCTTTATATTATTTTTTTGCTGTGAATTCCCTGCCTCTTTTTTGTTAAGTTTTATAGTGAAAAAGATGTGTTCTTCTTTACAGTGACAGCCACTTTATGCGAAGGGTTATATTTTTAAAAGTTCACATTGGAAAAAGCATTATGTGTCTTTCTTTATATATGGTATAATCAACCGAATCATAAAAGAGCTTATACCATTTCAGAAAATGAAATGATTTAAATAGAAATGAGGATTGTCTATGCTTAGTTTTGACGAAAAATTAGCTATTATTTCATCGTTTCCAGAGCTGCATCGAAAAGATGTATCTTTAGGACGCGTGAATTTTCATTATGAAGAAAGCGTGTACGATAAAACGGTTGTTGTGCATCACCTGCATCCTAACGGAAATGGTTTTGTATATGCAGGGTTTTTAAAAGGGTATGAAGCAAATGACAAAGGTCTTGTGAATATCCGCGATTATACAGAAGAAGAGCTTCGCTCAATTATTCAAGCTTCTATTGAATCTTTGTCTACCCTTCCTGATACAGCTAGAGAAGAAGCTATTGTAGGAAATGGAAATGAACAGCGCTGGAACGGCCCAGACAACGCAACGCTTTTACTTGTTCATGAAGATGACCTGTGGAATATTTATTCTGGCTTGAATTTAGAGGCAGCATTCTTATCTTACGAAGAAGCAGAAGATTATTTGTTTGAAGAAGGCTTCCGCCGCCTATAAATTTGCGTCTATACGCAAAAACCTCGCTGTTGATTAACAGCGAGGTTTTTTCATTTTTTTGCAGAAGGCTGAGGGCTAATTCGCGGTATTAAAACGGCAAATAATACAACAACCCCCACACCAATCAATACTAAATAAAACCATTGTAAGTCTGATGACTTTTCAGAAGCAGTTTGTTCTGTTCGATCTTTCTTGTAGGAAGTGTTTTTAGAAGAAAACAAGTTATATTCTTTTGCTTTCGCAGAAATCGTATTATCTTCAGCTGATGCGTTCGCAAAAAGACTTTCTTTTAAGCTCTCTTTCTCTACATCTTCCTCTTTTTCAAATGTAAGATCTTTTATTTCCTCCGGAATATTGCCTACTTCTTTTTTATTTTCTAGCAGAGATTCAGGGTCCAATTTAATCGGATCATCTTTATATACATTTGGTTTGATACCTTCAACGTTTCCGTCATCGGCTTCAGCCGCTGCTGCTATAGGGAAACAAAGAAGAGAAAAAATAAGAACAATACTTCCAATCTTCTTATTAAGCACTATAGGTTTCATCATTTTCAACCTCTTTAGTCGTCTTTAAAGCACGAATAATAGATGGTAGAACACTTAAAACGGAAGTCATTCCCAGTAATACAATAAGCGCCTGTCCAAACAGAGACTGCGTATCATATTGAATTGACATATACACTTTAGATACTGGGTCTTCGTAATTAAAGTTTGGCATAGATAAGTTAAGAAGCGGGGTAATATAAAATAAAATCAACCCTACTGTCGTCACCCATCCAGCGAAGCTTCCTAATAAGAAAGCAATACGTACGAGTGTAGATGAAGCAAGCAATAAGACGATCGTAAAGATTGACCATTCCATTGCCCGGTCTCCCGATAACGAATAAATATTAAAGCTAAAGATACTTACCATTAACCCTACAATCAAATTCAATAACCCAAACAGCGTACCTTTTACAAGCATCGGTGCATGTCGATAGTATTGACTGAAATAACCAATTAGTAAGCTGCTGATTAAGATAATAACCAAAATGACAACCGGTGGAACCTCTTTTACTTTTTCAGCCGGCACTTCACCGCTTACTTGAAGAGGATTGGCTAAATAATGATAAACGTAATCATTATTCTGTCCATCCACTAATGTATTATTTAACAAACGGTATACCTGGCCGCGAACCAACTTCGTTGAATCTACGTTTTGGGCCCACTTGCTGTTAAGCGTATCAGCTTTATCCTGTACTTCATTTACTCGCTTCTGCAACTCATCCGTGTATGTGACAACATTAGCTTGTCTTTCACCTAAAGATGAAATGAGTTCGTTCATTCCTTGTAACTCCTGACCCATGCTTTGCTGCAGCGTCATTAAGCCTGTTACACCCGGAGCTTCTTTCTTTTCTAATGCTTGATCTTCACTTGAACTAGATTGAAGCTCTTGATTCATTGCATTTGCTTTTTCTTGGATAGCTGATAGCTCTTCCATAATAGATGCTTGTTCAGCATCAACTGTTTGTCCATATTGATCAGCAAAATCTTGCACTGAACTTTGGAACTGCGCTAACTCTTCTTCTGTTAGAGACAGGTTTTGTTGGATTTGCTTACGCGCGTCTTGAGAAGAGACGGTTCCAGTTAACACCTGCTGCAAACTTCCTTTAATAGAGTCATTGTTAAGGATGCTGTTCTGTATGTCTGTATTTCCTACTTGAGCTAAAGTCAAATCATACTGCGATAAATCACCGTAGTACTTTAGCATATCCTCTCCATTGCTGCTTTTAATCTTACCTGAGAATATATTGCTCAGCTTTTCCTTGCGAGAAGCTGAAAGGTTTGGAGAAGATAAGATTTTATCTTCTTTGTTTTTAATCATCGTAATAAGATTGTCTACATCCACACTACCTTTAGAAGGCTTTTTGCCGTCTTCTTTCAACTTTTCATTCTCTTTTTTTAATCGTTCATTTTCTTCTTGAAGCTTAGCAATTTGACTGCTGGACGACTTTGTTGCTTCTTCTAAGTCTTTCTCTGCTTTTTTTTTCTGTGCTGTCAAAGACTTAACGTCTGCCTCCAAACTTGCAATTTTCTGCTTCAGCGTATCCGTATTTTCTTCTGAAGTCTCAGGCTGAACTGTTACGTTTTGCAGCTCATCTCTGACTGCTTGTACCTGCGTTTTCAGATTGGTCACTTTTTCAAGCGCACTTTTCACAGCATTGGATGTACCTGATGCGTCCGGTGTTTCAGGTGTTTCAGGTGTTTCCGTTGCCTCAGGTGTGTCAGGCGCTTCAGGTGTTTCGCTCGTCATTCCTTGGAGCTGCTGTTCTAAATCCTCAAGCCCTTTTGATATGTCATCAAGCTTTGCTGTTTGCTGAGATAAATCCACTTTAATTGGTGCTGACGTTCCTTCGCCTTGACCTGAATCTGGCTGAGTTCCATCGCCTTCTCCAGGATCCGTTGGCGTCTCTCCACCTTGATTTGGATCGGGCTGAGTTCCGTCATCTTCCCCTGGATTCGTTGGCGTCTCTCCGTCTTGATTTGGATCGGGCTGAGCTCCATCGTCTTCCCCTGAATCCGTTATATCATCTGAGCCTCCGCCACCATCATTTGATGAAGCTGTCTCTAGCTGTGCACGAAGCGGCTTTAGCTTGTTTTCAATTTGATTTAGCGTTGTTTGCTCAGACTGCTGTTTGTATGAACTGATTATTTGGCCGTTCAAATCTTGCAGAGCTTTTTCTTGTTCACTGACGTTATCCGCTTGTTTGTCCCCAAGTTCTCCAACGGCTTTTTGATTTTCATCCAGCTGCTGTTGAATGGAAGACAAGCCGCTGAATAATTGATTGGCCTGTTCGTCAAAGTTTTGCTTGGAGCTTGGCTGATTAGATTCAAGGGAAAACAACCCTTCTTGAATCGCAGCGACGCTTTGAGCCTGCGTTTTTTCAAGCATTTGCTTCTGTGTTTCTTGATATGTTTGATACTGGTTCACATATTCAATGAAGCTTTTTAAATTCTTTTCAACCTGTTCTACGTCGCCTTGTCTGTCGCTAGAACCTTTTTCCGCTTTATTTACATTATCTTGGATTTGCTGAAGAATTTTCTTTTGATCGTTTAATTCACCCGCTAAATCTTTTGAATTTGGTTTATAAAAAGCGACCATTGTTTTTTGAAAGGCGATTTCTTTATTTAAAATTTTATCAAACTGTCCGCGTACCTTATCCACTTCTTGTGATACATAACTCCAGTACAAAGAGGACATTTCATTATTAACCTTTGTAGTAGCATCTTCTAATTCCCCTACTACTTTTTCCTTATTAACTGCGTTAAGCTGACTTTGAACTTTATATTCCAAATTAGCTTTTTCTGGCTTTTTTTCCTGATACGATAAAATATTTTGTGAGAAAGTCGAGGGAATATAGATAACCGCATCATATTTCCCATTCTGTAAACCGCTTGTAGCCGCGCTTCGTCCAAGTACGGTCCATTGATAATCCGACCCCTCCTGTAAAAGAGGAGTCACTTTTTCTCCAAATTCTATCGCTTTTTCACTGTTTTCTTTTACTCCATTATCTTCGTTAACAACCGCAATCGTTCTTGTTGAGTTTTCTATGACTTGCAGCGGGTTGTCTCCAATATACTGGAAAAAGAAAGAAGGAAGAGCCAAAATTAAAACAACAGCTAATATGACTTTAAGTGTATACTTGCGCTGTTCGGTCATGTTAAGATCTTCCTTTCACTTACACATAGCGGGATTTGAATTCTCGTTTCTTTTCCACTTTTAATATAATAACCGAAGCCAGGATTAACGTCGGCTTCTTTTCGGTCATAAGGAAGTGTAAATAAGCTTTGCTCCGTTTTCTTCATCAGCAACACGGCTTGGCCAATTTGCTTCACTTCTGTTGTTAACGCGTCAAATCCTTTTGAAAACTCATTGTTGTTGCCTGCAACAATCAAGTTAAAGCCCAAGTGGCTATAATTTTTCATCAATTTCGTAATGCGATCCTGCAGGACGCTGTCTAAGTTTTGCTGGAATCGTACAAATCCGTCTACTACAAGCATTATCGGAGCAAATGAAAGGCTGTGTACTGTTCCTTCCTGCACTGCTTCCAAATACTTATTTTCACGTCGCTGCAATCGTTCTTCGGTTAGATTAAGCCAGTCGATAATCTGTTCTTTTGTTTCCATGTAAAAAACTTGCTCTTCAGCTGCATAGCTTGATAAACCACGGTCAACCGAATCAAATAGTCCGATTTGCTTTACGCCTTGTTCAAGCGCTGTTTGCAGTATGACTTTCACTACATTTGTCTTTCCTTTTTGCGTCTGCCCCATGACGATACAATGCTTATTTTTCGTAAAGTTCATATGCACTGGTCGAACAAACTCTTCATCTAATCCAAGAGGAATAACTCCTTTTTCCCGAATAACTCTTCTGTCCGTCATAAACTCGGCAAGTACAAGTTTCGGTGACAGCATTGGCACAGGCTCCGGAAGAATAGCATCAGCATATTGATCTTTTAATCGTTGAATGTGCAGTTTAACCTCATCATAAATTTCAAAATCATCTTTTCCTTCCGCAGGTAAAAACAGCTGCGCAAAATAAGGGTGATCCGTTTTGATAATAGCCCGGCCAGGAATAGACTCTAGCGCGTACGGCGTACGTCCTAAAATAGAATACGCTTCTGAATGATCCATTAAATAATGAACAACCTTTGTTTTCAAGTTATTCATAAGCGACTGACGAATAGAATTCACGCGCGTCGCGGTAAAGATCATATAAATTCCTAAAGACTGACCGTCACGCACAAGCTGTGTGAACTGCATTTCTAGATCTTGCATTTCTTCTTTGACAAGATCAAAATTATCAATCGTGATAAAAATTAGAGGAAGCTCTTCTGGACTTAGAGCATTATACATTTTGATATTGCTAACTTCCTGCTGCTGAAATAACTGCTTTCGCCTTGCGATTTCTTGTTTGATAATCGTCATGAATTTTTCAATTTTACGCATTTGATCCATTAAGAAATAATCCGCCGTATGAGGCAGCTGACGAAGCGGCAGCAGCGTACCGTTTCCAAAGTCAAAAATGTAATAATGAAGCTGCTCCGGACTCTGTCTTTCAGCTAGACTAAGAAGCAACATCATGACTGTAAACGATTTACCGTATCCTGACGAACCAAATATACCAATATTTCCATCGTCCATCAGCTGATAGTTATATACCGTTTGACTTTGCTTTTCCGGTTCATCAATCAAGCCAATTGGGAATACTCCGTCTCGCTTCTCTTTGTACTCACTGCGAAGCAATCTCTCTTTAAGAGGCGGAAGCCATGGACTATTTAATTTTTTGATACCTAATTCTTGCTGCGTTTGTTCAATTTTTTGCACCACAACATCAATTTCTGCTTCCGCTTGTTTAGATGATGTCTGCTGAGTGGATACATCAGATAAAGGAACCAACCCTAGGTCTGTTACAATGGCTACTTCATCTTCAGCTCCATACGTATCTTCCATATACGGCGCGCCGCTCCAAGCTGACTGAAACAGTTCATACACTTCATTGTTTCCAACCTGCAGATAGCCTCGACCAGTCACCGTAATAGAAGCAGCGTCCGCATTTTTTAAGATTTCTTTACTATCAGCGGCATCTTGGACTTTTAACGCTACTTTAAAGCGCGCATTACTCCAAATTTGATCGTCAATAACACCGCCTGGCTTTTGAGTTGCTAAAATTAAATGAACGCCTAGACTACGTCCAATGCGCGCCGCGCTGACTAATTCGCGAATGAACTCTGGTTCTTCACTTTTTAACTCGGCAAATTCATCCGAAATTAAGAATAAATGAGGCAGAGGTTCTTCTGCCATACCTTGCTTATATAAATCTGTATAATCATTAATATGATTTACTTCATATCTATCAAACAAGCGTTGGCGTCGCTTTAATTCACTTTTAATAGAAGCTAAGGCTCTTGTACTAAAATTCTTACTTCCTTCAATGTTTGTAATGGTTCCAAGCAGGTGAGGCATGTTTTTAAACGGCTGAGCCATTCCTCCGCCTTTATAGTCAATCAATAAAAACGCGACTTCATGGGGGTGGAAATTCACCGCTAGAGAAAGAATGTACGTTTGTAAAAATTCACTTTTCCCTGACCCCGTCGTACCTGCAAGCAATCCATGAGGGCCGTGAGCTTTTTCGTGAAGATTTAGTTCAACAATATCTTCTTTTCCTTTTAAACCAACCGGAACTGCTAGCGACTTAGCTGATTCATTGCCGTGCCACCTTTGCACGATATCCAATTCACCAATTTCTCTTGCTTTAAATAATTCTAAGAATGAAACGCTATTTGGAATTGAGTTGGTCATGCCAACTTGGTGATCCAATGTCCGCAGCATCCTTGCAAATCTTTCATTATAATCAAGCATGTGTTTATCAAGCTGAAATGGAATATTCACAGCTTTTTGCTTTTGAATTAATATATCCCCCTCGGATTCGTTAATATAACGAACGAGTGTGTGAACATGCTCCGTTAAGCTTTCCTTTGTCTCTGCTGCAAATATCGTAGAGAACCCAAGGTGAGGGTGATATCCTTCTAAATACTCTAAGATAACGTGATCTGCAATTAACTGCTGATTCGTAATAAGAAAAACAAAATGAGGCAGGAAAACCCCTTCCCCTTTTGCTTCATCTAAGTCGCGTTCTCTTAGCATTTCATAAATAGAAGATAAAAGCTGATCCCTCGTTTGTTCATTATAAATGAAACCTTTCGCAAAAGAATGCGGAAGCTGAAAATGAGGAAGCCACTTCATCCATTCCCACTCTTTATATTCTTCTTCATCAAAAATGAATACGAATCTCACATCATGATAACTGTGAGAAAATGCCAGCTGTCCTACGAGCTGATGCAATTCATTCTTCACCGTTTTCATCTTTCCTACCAGACCGATAGAACCTCGGCCTAAATGAGCGGTAACGGGGGCATTTTTCACTTCTCGATAGACCTTTTCCATATGCTGAGACTGCTCAAGCAAATCATCAATTTCTCTATTAGCCATATCTCCGCTATTTAAGGAAATTTGATAGCTTCCCGGAACTGTTCCTGTTCCAAGACGCACCTGTAAAAAATCACTGCTCTCCACAGTTCGTTCCCAAATCCGATCAGAAATCTGTTCAGTTAAATATTTCATTCGTTCAAACGTCGGAAAATGATAAGATAATACATCTCGTTGAACTGATACTAGTTCTTGTAATTCCTCACGTTTGTTTTCTAAGTACTTTGTATAGATTCGACGACGACGCTCTTGTCGCTTCTTGCGCTGTTTCTTGTCTTTGAAATATTGAACGGTAGATACAATCAGCGTGGTCGTAAACATCATGACAGATATAATAATAAAAATTCCCCTAGGCTGAATAATCGATACCGTACCCATCACTAACAGCATGACTAATGGCGGTAAAATGGTAAGCCATAAGCTTCGGCTATTTTCATCATTGTCTTGAGATGGGAAGGACAAGCTCACCTTATCATCAGGCAAATCATATACCATACGCGGGGTCCGTCTATAAACCGGATACTTCTTTTTCATTTCAGAAATAGGCTGTGCCGTAGCTGGAAGCTTAGATGCATAATCATAGTAGCCTTGAATTTTCAACAAATCTTTTTCAATCAATTGAATCGTCATAGAGGACCATAAAATAAGATCTCCCGGCTGAAGGTTCGTATTCTCTTCTAGTCGGTGTCCGTTAAGATAAAGCGGTTCTTGGTTATAAAAGACCTTCCATTTCCCATTGATTTTTGATAAGTAAAATCCTTCTTTTGGCTCTACTACACACTTTTCTTTCTGCTGATGCACATCAGCTGCTTCATCGCTTATGGAAAACGAAACTTCTGATCCGTAATCAATATAATAGACAGCTTCTTTAACAGCTGACTCTGTAAAAACAAAAGTTAAAGCCTGTCCTTGTTCTTGCCATACAAACGACTCAGAAACAGATAACTCTGCTATCCTTTCTTCTCCGTAGGAAATCAAGAGCCTGCCGTTTTTTTCAGACGACAGCGTCATTTGCCCTTTCTCAAACGGATAGGAAAAAGTAAAAGTTTGATGCTGAGTGTTCCCAACCGTTGCTTGGCGAAAGGTTTTAAAATCTATAGGCAGCTGCTGATACGTTTGCCCACTAACTATCCAAAGCATATTCATACAACTACCTCCCTACTTCGATTGATCTTCCTGCTGTTTTTTCTGCTCTTCTTGTTTCTTTTTCTCGGCTTCTGCAGCTTTCTGTTCTTCTTCCTGCTGCTTGGCCGCCTGTGCTTCCTCAGCCTGTTTCTCTTCTTGCTGCTTGGCTGCTTCCGCTTCTTGCTGATCATTTTCTTTCTTAAATTCTTCAAGTTCGTTTGCTACTTTATCAAGCTCTTCTTGCTTTTTATCAGCCGCTAAATCGTTATCTGTCTTTAGCTGACCTTCGTATTTCATTAGTGCATAGATAATTAACGAACGTTCTTCTAACAACCTGCTAACTTCTAGAGCTTTTTTGTTGTCTCCTCGGCCAATGTAAAACCAATAGGCAAAATACTGAGGATCTGACTGAAGCGTAATAGTCTTTAAAGCATTTGCTTTTTGCTCCTCTCCTAACTTTTCATTAACAAGATAGGAAGTTGCTATTTCGTATTGCACAATTTTAGGCATGCTTTCAATATCGTAATCTTCAAGTGTGTCGACTACTTTGCTGTAGTTTTTTTCAAGAAAGTATTCGTTGCTTTCTACAAACGCTTCTTGTTTGGGCTGAGCAAAAAAGTAAGAGTAAAAAGTATAAATAAGAGCTGGAATTAATAAGACAAGTATACCCACAGATGAAAACTTAAAAATGGTCCAGCGTTTTTGAGGAAGTTGAACGAGTGTCTTTTGATGTTTTTCAATTTGGGTTAGCTTATGCTGAACGAATTGACTCAGCTCTTCCTCATTGCTGATATGCATTATTTTTTTAGCGTCTTCTTTTAATTGCAAGGTCTCATATAACTTAAAATACTGTTCAAATGTATGCGATGAGTCAACGGCCGCTGCTATCGTAGCCTTTAACTCTTGAAAGCTTTGTTCCTCGTTAGACTCATAAGGAGGTAAACTTTCTTTCACTCCATAATGTAAAAAAGCAGGACTTAAACTTTTATCAAAAATGATATTTTCTGGACAAATCAACAAATGCAGCCTTGAAAAAGAATGCTGCTTTACCTTTTTAATAAGCTGATCTGCAAACAGCCACTTTTGCTGTTCTTCTTTTCCCCTTAATGCGGTAAAAGGTTGAAATTCAGAGGTAGGCTTAATTGTTATTTTAAGTTCATTATCGCTCATCATGATTTCTTTTTGAAAAGCCGTGTTTACATCCTTTAACATTTCAATTTCAACAGAACGATTAAGTCGAATTTTTTCTTTTTGAAAAACAAATGTATATTCATTGTTATGACGCGTCATTACAGCTTCGAGCTGTTCTTCTAAGTAAGTCGGTTTCTTCTCTGACATTCTAATAGACTCCTTTAGAGAATTTCGATACAATCACCTGTGGCAATTCCGCAGTTAATCATCGTCTCATTTCCCGAGAAAATAAGATTTTTATTTGAAACACGTATCCACGCACCGTCCTTTGGTGATTGAGTAATCTTTTTAGCTTGCCAAACGATCTCGACTACTTTTTTGATTGAATGATAGTTTGATAGTCGCAAATCGAACCGATCACCTGTATAGTGCTTTAAGTCTACTGTTACTTCTATATACATAGGGTTTCATCACCTCAAAACATAGAAAAAGCGCCTTCATCTTTTGAGAATGGGGCGCTCCTTTTATTACTTCACTTAGATTATTAGATGAAGTTAACCGCGGATTTGGCTAGCGATTTGGTTATCTGTATCTTCAAGGACATTTGCAGAGTCATCTAATTGCTTAGCAATCTTTGTAAGTAAGTTAGACATTTCAACGAAAGAAGGTTTTAATTCTTCGTATTGAGCAGCAAACGCTTCGCTTGAAGCACCTTCCCACATGTCTTGAAGTTGATTTTTCATTGTATCAAGACGGCTTACTAATTCTTGAACTTGACCGCTTTCGTTAGTATAGCGACCTGCCATGTCGCGAAGCTCTGCTGGTGTTACGCGAATAATTCCTGACATACATATCTCTCCTTCGGTTTATATATTTACTATTATTGTAAGAAACTCTAGTGATAAGGTCAAAGGTTACTTGCAAAAGCCTCCAAAAATGAGAATATGTATCTACAAACACCCCTAAAAATGCAAATAAAACCTGAAAAACCAAGATTTTGTTCTCATTTAAACCTTTTCCATCTGATCTATAGGTACCTATTTAAAGGAAAATAAAAACTATAAGACTATTAAATTACATTTTTGTTCATTATCTATAGAACTATTTGCTAGTAATAAAAAAGCAGCAGCCTATTTAAGGCCCTGCCTCCTTTTATCTACCTTCTATTTACTTAGGCTTCAGACATGATGGAACAAGCATATGCGCTTGTTATTGTTATCGCTTTGGCTACTACTTAAAATAATTTTGATCTTCTTTTAACATCCTTATTTCTTCGGGGATGAATAATTTTGAAAGAGGCGTGTCAGGATTAAGTAATATCGCTGTTTCCTCATTTAATACAGGCAACATATCCTTAAATGATACGCATACGGTCTTTTCATCTTTTAGCATCTGTTCGATAGGATATTTTGACGAAAAAACAGGTAAATATCGGTACGCTGCACTTTTCATTGTCTGAACGTAGTGCTCTGCAATTAATATATCTGATGCTCCATGCTCTGAGCTAACAACTAGCCATAATTTGCTATTCATTAATGTTTTATAAAATTGAGCAATTTTCTTATTATCTTTCATTGCTTCAATTAACGATTTTTCTAATAAGTTAAACGTATACTTCATTTACGAGACAACCCTGTAAGGAACTGTACCATTTCACTTCCAGCGCCATCATATACTTCATTCATTCTCTCTTCACTTCCTCTGTACTGTCACTAAACGTAATGTTTGGAGGGTTCATCTCCTGATTTAAAATGCCCAATCCCATTTGAATAACGCCATAAGTAAAAAATTCCGTTCGACTGCATGTAGAACCATTCACTACTTTTTCTTCCCAAGACATAGAAAGCGAATTCCACATAACATTAAGAGTACCTAAAGGTTTGTCAATCGTTCTATGCATATTGTCATAAGTATTCCATTCTTTTAAGTTCTTTATGTCATTCCACGTATCTTGTGAATGGGTGCTCCCATCGCTCCATACGCTCGACCAAAACTCCGTCCAGCCTGAAGAGCCTTCTAGCTCTCCATCTGCTTTTCTCATTTGTTCTGCAGTGTCTTTTACTAATAAATGTGCATTTTCCGTTAGCGAATCAAGTTTGCGAATCATATGCTGTAACTCTTCCTGCAAGTCCAGCACTTTATCAATATCTGCAACAGACAAGAAATGTAGATTTGTAGCTTCCCAGCTTAGTTTTTGAAGTGCATCAGCCGTCTGTGAATGAGACTGCTGAATTCGCTCTGCAAATGTCTGCAGCACCTCTGGATTTACTTTTATCTCCATGTATGTCCGTCCCCCTATCTCTTGTAAGCCTTCAGTCATCATCCAAACATTTTTTAAGCCTATACGGAAAGACTCACTTTCTAAAGGAGTGAGTCGATAATGTTATTTATTACGCCGATGCTAACTCTCTTAATCGTGAAATTTCTAAGCGTAAAGTTTGAAACAATTCATCCCTTACGTCGTACAGATGAAAAGTAGATTGCGTAATATCATTATAAATATCCTCATATGAGCTCTTAGAACGCCCTGACCAATCTGACGCATATTGTTGGTGCGAATTTTGAAACAGATAGATACCCTCTTCAAGAAATTCCATGATACGTTGAACTTCATGTAAATATGATTCTAATTGATCTGCATCTCGACTATATTCTTTGCTTTTTCTTCTTCGCTCTATGTCGTCAAAGAGATCATCAATTGCATCCATAAAATGTCCCCACGTCCTTCTTCCTCTTTTATTAGAAGTCTCTTAAAGTAATGTTAAAATAAGGTTACAAAAAACAAAATCCATCATTCAAACTATTTTCATACCTAGGAAAAAATATCTACATTTCTCTTTTTTTACTTATTTATACAGGAAAAATAGAGAAAATAAACAACGCCAAGCTGCTGGAATAAAGCAGTAGACGTTGCTTTTTATGTTATGACACTGCTGTTGTAAAAAGGCAGAATACCTAGTTTACATTCGACCTTTTTGTTTCTTTTTCTTGTTAAATGGCTTTTTCGAAGGTTTTTTATCTGTACGGGACTGCTCTTTTGTTCCTTCATCGACGATTTCGCCCATATAAAGCTCTTTTTTCGCTAATGAAAGTTGAAGTTCACGTGCGATTTGTTTTAAATTTCGTTCTTCTCGTTCAGTCACAAGAGAAATGACTGTACCTTCTGCTCCCGATCTGCCTGTTCTACCTGAGCGATGTACGTATTGATCTACATCTTGAGGAACATCGATGTGAATCACATGCGTCAATCCCTTAATGTCTAATCCTCTAGCTGCGACATCCGTTGCTAATAAGATAGGGAAATCTCCTTTTCGAAACCCTTTAATCGTCGTAGCACGATCTTCTTTTTTCGTTTCACTGTGTAAAGAGCCTGCTTCTACATGCTTAAATGTTAATTTTTCTTCAAACTCGATGAGAGTATCAATACCTTTAAAAAAGGCTAAAGCTTTCATTGGTTCTTGACGAACTAGTTTTCTAAGCACGTCCACTTTATCTCTAGCTTCACTCTTGATGTATACATGCTCTACCTTAGAAGCTGGGAGCTCATCTCTTCCTACCTCTATTTCAAGAGGGTGGTTCATCATATCTTTCGCTAGCGATTTGGTACGTTCTGATACAGTAGCTGAGAAGACTAGGATTTGACGATCACTTAACGCCATTTTTACAATCTGTTGAACCGTTTGAACATGTTCAGGCACAAATAATTGATCCGCTTCATCAATCACAATTGTTTTGACCTCGTGCATTTTTAATTTCTTCATTTTAATTAATTCGTTCAAACGTCCTGGGGTACCAACAATGATATTAGGACGTTTTTTGAGTTTTTCTAATTGACGTTTCATATTCGCTCCGCCAATAAACGCCGCGCTTGAAATACCGCTTCCCTGTGACCAAGTTTGAATTTCACCATGAATTTGCATAACCAATTCATGGGAAGATGCTAAAATAACCGCTTGAATATGAGATGGTCCCGGCTGAATGCGATGTAAGACAGGTAACAAGTATGCCAGTGTCTTCCCTGTTCCCGTTGGGGATTCTCCTATTACATCTTTATTAGCTAAAATCTCTGAAATAGCTTTTGTTTGAATGGCAGTAGGCTCATTGAACCCTGCTTTTTTCCACGCCTCTTGTAAAAAAGGCTGTAAAGTCTCTATAAACTGACTCATATCTATCTCCTTTTCCATGCTTTTCTCGATATTATAAACGATTTTTTCATTTCAATTAAACGAATTTATCAGTGGCCATGTGCATTAAATCTATACCGACCTCAATTTCCGTATATTCACAAATAAACCTTTCTTATCTCAAGGGGCCCTGTCAATCCATCAGTAGAAAAATCGGTTGTTGCCTTAACTTTTCTACATCAATATACATAGCTTCAACTATGATACACTATTGCTTCTATAGAAAACAATATGATCCTCTTTATTATGGACGAAAACTTGTATAAGAAGGAGGTTTTATGTCCTATATGGATCCAGACGTAAAGGGCTCAGCCACTTACTTCCTCTTTTTCAAGAAAACAGCCGCCTCCCTGAACTACGAGAGGCGGCTGTTTCGTTCTATAATTGGCATATCAATAGTAACCGTTGTCCCTTTTCCTTTACCGCTTTTAAAATGCATGGTACCTTGATGACGCTCCATGATTTTGTAACATACGGCCAGCCCTAAGCCGGTGCCAGCTTCTTTCGTAGAATAAAACGGCGTACCCACTTGTTCAATCCTCTCTTGACTCATTCCGACTCCATTGTCTTCAAAGTGAATCAATGCTCGTGTATCTTTTTCTTCAACTATTATTGTAATATGACCTTTCTCAATGATAGCTTCTACACCGTTTTTGATAACATTGATGAACACTTGTTTCAACTGATTTGCATCAGCCGAAACATAAATAGGCCTTTTTGCTTTTTCTTTCAATAAAATAGAAACATTATTTAAATTAGCCTGCGCTTCCATTAGCGTAATAACTTGTTTTAAAATCTCGCATAAATGGGTCTTTTCAAAAGATACATGCTGCTTTTTTCCAAGAATGAGCATTTCACTGGAGATTAAGTTGATGCGGTCAATTTCAGACATCATGATATCTAAATATGTGTCATTTGTTTCCTTAGATGCTTGCATAACCTGTACAAAACCTTTTAAAGAAGTAAGCGGATTTCTAATTTCATGTGCTACGGCACCTGCCATTTGTCCAATAACCGACATTTTTTCCGAGGTTATCATAAGCTCTTCATCTTGACGGTATGTAGTAATATCGCGTGCAATCATAAATACACCTACCACCTGCTTATGAACGACGATGGGAAGCAAAGAACACCTAAGCAACCGTCTTTCTTGCTTTCTATTGATAACATTCATTTCGAACTTAGCACCTTTTCCATTCAGCACTTCTTTAAAATAATCTTTGCACATATCAAACTCTTCAGCTGCGATAAGAGCTGAAGGTTTCATCTTTTGCAATTCTTCACTGGAGTATCCAACGATTGCTTCACCTTCTGGATTAGCAAGAAGAACTTCACCTGTTTTACTTATTTCAAAAACGCCATCGGGATTATGTTTGAATAAAGATTGATAGTGCTGATTGCTCGTTTGAAGTTCGTGTTCTTTCACTACGAGCTCTTGCTGGGACTCCACTAGTTTATAAGCTCTCCTATATACCAACCCATATAAAATAATCCCCGTAGCTAAAATAAAAAACCAACCTTTGTATTGTTGAAAAAAAATATATACTTCAAAACGACCTTGCGCTAATGTTCTAGATATATTATCAGATATCAAGATCCATACAGCACCAATAATAATATATATAATTGAAATTCTTAAAGCTACTTTGCGCGCGTGTTTCACCAAATTTTAATCACCTGTTTATCAGTATTGATCCCCTGTCTTATTGTTTTTATATGAAGTGTTCACTTTTCGTAGCCATTTCATGCCGTGGGAAAAAATTGATGAATGGCCTGACCTAAGTTACTAATAGATTTTACATTTGCTTGAAAATGATACTGATGAAGCCATTGACTATGATCGGGTGTCACACCTGTTAGATAAATCTGTACGCCCATTAGCTGAAATTCCCATATTAAATGTTCTAATGCTGCAACACCTCGTTCATCAATTTGACCTATTCCATTAAAGTCAATGATAACTCGATCAACCGTTTCTTCATCTATCTGTTTGAGCAACCGATGTTCATTTTTCATGATGACTTCCTCAAATAAATCGCCAAACAGAGGTATAAGTACCATGTTGTTCGATAAATGAATAAACGGTCCCGACAGCTCTATAACTCGGTTCATTGCTTTTTCTAATCGTTCTTTTTGCAGCAGCAGTTCTAAGTCTGTTTCAGATAAACGCGCTGTATGTTGTTCGATTTTTTCTGAAAGGATTCTAATTTGAGAATCTTCCTCTACACATATTACATGCGCCTTATCTTGCTCCCATTTGCAATTCACTGTATAAAGAGACATCTTAGCTTTGCGCGAATGCATGACTAATTCTGTTTTTATTTTCTCCTTCTTCCCTAATCGTTTTCTAGCTTTGTTCTGACTATCTTCGTCAACAATTTCTAAAAAATGTTGAACCTCTCCGAATAAAGCAGCTGCTTCATCAGATTGCGCTAGAATATTCATTTCCTCATCCATAATAAAAACAGGAAGCGGAGCATATTTAATAGTCGACAACCTTAATCCCCCTAATTGATTGATAATGAAAAAGCTCTTTCAACTCCTCTAGCTGTGCAATAAATCGAACTTGATTTGTTTGAATAAGAGGAAACTTATAGTTTGAAACAACTCGGCCTCCAACTAAAATAAGCGGCTGATGTTTTGTCTTTTGTAATCCTTTTATATATTCGTTTGCTTTTTCTATATAATGAGTCAAACTGAACGAAATTCCTACTAAATCAGGTTTCCATTGTTCAACAGTATGCCTTGCATGTAAAAGCGGAGAATCTGCTCCTAAAAGTTTCGTCTGCCATCCGTGCTCCTCAAATAGAATGGAAATCATTTTTATATCTAAAAAATGCTGTTCATTCTCTATACACAAAAACAGACCTTTTTTTCATTTTTAATAACTTCTTGTCTTATACACAATTGATAGCGTGACAAAACATAGTCACAGGTAGTAGTAGCTAAATGTTCATCAGCCACTGAAATTTCATCTTCTTCCCACATCATACCGATTTGAGCCATTGACACTGAAATGAATTGCTGAAAAATATAAAATGTATCGAAACCCTGCTGTCTTTTTTTCCACACAATATTCCAAGCTTCATCTTGATTCCCTGATAACAGTAGTTCAGTCAAGCGTTCTATGCTTTCAATCAAGAAAACACCTCTTTTTCAGTCAAACGACTTGTTTTTTACTCTGTTATTATCAACCATACCACTTAAAGCACTGGCACTCTACAGTAAAATATTCTCACACCGACAAAATAGCAGAGTACATCTCTGACGGCTCAATCCTTTCACTTTTCAAAGTCAATGAGGTAATGATGCAGCAAGTGACGGTTTTGTTCATTATATAAGTACGCATAAACAGGACGTCCTATTGTGCCGTAAGTCATTCTTTCCCCCAGAAGACCTATATCTGTTAGAAATTTTAAATATTTTCGAATAGACACTCTTGAAATTCCCGTTTTTTCAGCTACATCATCAGTTGAAAAAGGGTGATTTTTAAGATACTCAATGGCTTCTATGATGACTTCTAATGTTCCTGTCGTTAGACCCTTAGGCAACGGCTCTACCGGAACTTCTTTTATTTTTTTATTAGACAGCAGCCCGTCTAATTCCTGTTGATTGAGCTGAGGTTGCTGTTTTAACGTACGAAATGTTTGTTTGTAAGCCGAAAGTGCTTGATAAAAGCGTTCAAACGTAAAAGGCTTAATCAGATAATCAATCGCTCCGTAGCGTAAAGCTTGCTGAATCGTTTGGGCATCCGAAGCAGCGGTGATAAAAATAACGTCTATTTCCTCTTGTTTTGTTCGAATCTCTTGTAAAACTCTCAAACCATTTTGCCCAGGCATAAAGATATCAAGCAGCACTAAATCAACTTGATATTCATTTACCTTCCCCAAGGCTTCATGACCCGAATGAGCAACAGCGACCACTGTAAATCCCTCTATCTCTTCAATGTACTTTTGATTAAACTGAGCAACCATTGGGTCATCTTCAACAATTAATACTTTAATCAACTTGATCTCTCCTTGTTTCGTACGGAATATCAATATAGAATGTGGTACCGCTATTTATAAATGAGTCAATGACGATTTGGCCGCCTAGTTCATCAATCGTTTGCTTCACTAAATGCAACCCAAACCCTCTGCTCGTTCCTTTTGTAGAAAAGCCTTTCTTGAAAATCTGATTCATTATATCGGAAGGAATGCCGCAGCCTGTATCCATAACTTGAATCGTAAGTTTATTGTTTTTATACACAAGCATAACGGACACTTTTTTAGAGGCTTGATGACAAACTGAATCAATTGCATTATCAATTAAATTCCCAATAATGGTAATAAGATGATGAGTAACGTGTGGATCTGAAGGTTCTGGAATAACTTCATCAGCAGAAAACGTCAGTTCTACGCTTTCTTCTCTAGCATAACTCATTTTGCCCATCAGAAACCCTGCCAACGCATGATCTTTAATAGATTTAGTCACTGAACTAGATTCATCGAGACGGTGATTGATAAGCTGATGAATATACGTTTTTAGTTCATCATAATAATTCATCTGCACCATTCCTAAAATCACATGAAGTTTATTCATAAATTCATGTGATTGCGCTCGAAGCGCTTCCACATACATTTTAACACCTGTTAGCTGTTCTGCTAAGATATTAACTTCTGTTTTATCCCGAAACGTAGAAAGTGCCCCTACAATCTCTTCATTTACCACTAGCGGAACCCTATTAACCACAATGGCTACTCCATTTATGACTTGCTCTTCATCATAATGAGATTCCCCAGTAGACAAAACGTCATCCAACCTGGAGGAGGGCATATATTCTCGAATAGACAAACCGATTGGCTCTGGTGCTAATCCTGCTTTAACAAATAAGCGACGTGCAGAGCGATTAGCAAGTGTAATATTACCTTCTTTATCAACAGCTATCACTCCTTCACGAACCGACTGCAGCATTGTGCTTCTCTCTTCTAGAATTTTAGCAATTTCGGAAGGTTCTAAGCCAAATAAAATTTTCTTTATGTAATTCGCTAATAAAATAGCACCAAGAACTCCTACAAGCAAACCAATTAATGAACCTAAAACAATACGACGATGCCCATCTCTAATTGCTTCATTTACATTATTCAAAGAAATTCCAACAGCTACTGCGCCAATCTGTTGATTTTTTTCATTATAAATAGGTGCAAAAGCGCGCAGAGATTTATCAAGCGTTCCTTTTGATACAGATACATAAGATTTCCCGTGCAATGACTTTTGCTCATCTCCTCCAGCAAACCTCTTTCCTATCTTTTTAGGATCTGGGTGAGATTGACGAATTCCGTTCATATCCATAACAACGATAAACAAGACGCTTGATTTTTCACGAATTCGTTTAGTAAATTCTTGAATTGACTGAGGTGTTTTTGTCTCTAGTCCTTCTTTCACGTTCGTTGATTCCGAAATAATCGTAGCAATAGTCCGAGCTTTTTCAGCCTGTTGATCTCGAATATTTTTTCCAATTGAATTGCTAACTAATAAATCCGTTAACAATAGCGATAGAATCACCACCATGCATACAAGCAGCACCGTGATGCTTCGCAGCCCCATTCTTCCGTGTTTCACATTCTTCCCTCGCTTCCCTGCTTTTCTTGTTTATAGCACAAGAAAAAGATCTTATCTAGAGCCAGATAAGATCTTCGCTTATTTAATTTCATTTTTACTGAGTTGATTAACATTTATACAGGAAGGTTAACAGTCTACTTTATAGTTTAGGTCCTTTTCGATACTTGAACCATCCCATTTTATAAAAGGCAAATACCATTACGCCTACAAGCCCAATCATCACGCCTAGTATAATAAAATAATTATATTTCCCTGTCAGTTCCGGCATGTATGAAAAGTTCATGCCATAAAGGCCAGCAATAAACGTTAAGGGTAAGAAAATAGCTGACATCAGCGTTAGCGTAAACATAATTGAATTCATACGGTCCGAGTTAATGGACATAAAACTTTCTCGGATATCATTTGATAAATCCCTGCTCGCCTGCATAATTTCAATCATATTTAATAAATGATCATAAATATCATTAAAATAGCGAACCTGCTCTTTTGCTTTTAACGCATTGGTTGACATAATACGATACATTAAATCTCTCATAGGATTCAAAATGCGGCGCATTCGTGACAAATCACTTCGGATGTCATAAAGCTGCCTCATTAATTCGTCCATCGGCTCGTCTTTTGCATTGTCTTCAATGTCGTCTATGTGATCTTCAAATTTATAAAGCACAGGGAAATATTCATCAACCGTATGATCTAAGAGTTCATACATGATATCCCACGTTCCATCTTCGGTAGCCTCAGGGTCTTTTTTGATAAGCTCCCACACCCTAGCCACGCTCGTTAGCTTATCCAGATGGTAAGTGACTAAAAAGTTATCCCCTACAAAAGCAGACACTTCTAAGTGCTCAAGCTCTTCTTTATGAAGTGCATAATAGACTAAAAAATAATGCTCGTCATACAACTCGAATTTAGCCCGCTGACCTTGATTTAAACAGTCTTCAACTGCTAAGGGATGAAAATTGAATTGTTCAAGTTGCTTTTTTTCTTCATCGGTAGGGTTGTAAAAATCAACCCAATACCATTGAAAGTCATGGCTTGAACGAATCTCATTCATTTCTACTTCTTTAATAGCCCCTTCTTTGGTTTTAGCTACAATTTTAATCATAAGATAACCTCTGTCTTTTTTGATACTATTCTCTGCACGTACCCTCTTTACCATTTTGTTAAACTTTTTTCTTTTAATGTACGCCTTTTCTTGTCTATACATACGATGATGGTGACTACAAGATAACAAAACGGTGAGGAGGTTTATCCATATGTATGAATTTTACTCCTAGCACGAAGAATATTGGGAAGATGATACAAGACAAAACGAACAGCTTTTAAGAGATATAAATAAAGCTGTAAACGATGAGTTTTCTGCTATTCACTACTATACACGCCTAGCAGAGCTGGCTCCTAATAATCAATTTCGACAAGCTATATTAGGTATTCGGCAGGATGAAATTAAACACTTTGACTGGTTTTCTAAAGCCTATTGTGATTTATCGAGTAGCTATCCACAAATTTCATTAAATATAAAACTGCCAAATACTTTTCAAGAAGGGATCTCTGAATCCATTAAAGACGAGGTAGAAACCGTTCCATTTTATCAATCAATCGCTGGAAGAATCACAAATGCTCGGATTCAAAGCCGCATTTTTCGAGCCGCAAGCGATGAACAGCGCCACGGTCAAATTTTTCGAAGCATTCAGTCCCATTCCTCATACTAAATAATACGCTTGCGGCTGCAAGCGTATTATTTAGTATGGCTTTATCATTACCCCTTACTTTATAGCACTAAATTCTTCTTTGATTTTTTGAAGCAACGTTTGATTTGTTAATACATCATACCCTGTTAATGCCATTGTTTTTGCACCGAGTATCATTGCTTCTCTTCCCTGCTCACTTAAAGCTGCTTCTCTAAATTCGTGCGTATGACAAACAAAATAATCATCACAAATTTGAATATACGGATGAATAGCCGGAACAACTTGGCTTACATTCCCCATATCTAAAGATCCATGATCGCCTTGGTCTTCTGTAATGCTTTGTTCACTCACGCCTAATGAGATTAGATTTTTTGTATAGACATCAGATAATGTTTGATTCGTTTGCATATCATCATAAGAAAACTCATAGTTTGAGATTTTTAATTCTGTTCCTGTTGCTAGAGCAGCACTATTTGCACAAGCCTTCACCTTATCTGTCACTTCATCTACATATGCACGAGTTGAGGCGCGGACATAAAATTGCGCTACTGCATAATCAGGTACAACGTTGGCTGCCTTGCCTCCCTCTGTAATCACTCCATGGATGCGTACATCTGGCTTCACATGCTGGCGAAGCGCATTAATACTGTTGAACGTTTGTAATACGCCGTCTAACGCGTTGATTCCTTCATGAGGAGCAGCAGCTGCGTGCGCAGATTTCCCGAAAAACTCAAACTGAATGGCATCCATCGCAAGAGAACGCCCGCTTTTTTGGTGACAGTAATAAGGATGCACCATCATCGCTACGTCTAAATGATTAAAAATACCTTGTTCAGCCATCGTTACTTTGCCGCCCCGTGTTTCCTCTGCAGGCGTGCCGTATACGTATATTTTACCGCCTGTTTCTGCTACTGCTTTACTAAGACCGATACCAGCTGCGATTGACATTGTTCCAATTAAGTTATGTCCGCATGCATGTCCGAGATCCGGCAGTGCATCGTACTCAGCCATGAATCCAATCGATGGACCTGGCTTTTGACTGTCATAAACAGCAGTAAAAGCCGTTGGCAAGTCACATGTGCCCATTTCAACTGTGAACCTTTGTTCTTTTAAAACATCCGTTAATGCTTTGCACGCTTTGAATTCTTCGTGGCCAAGCTCAGGGTTTTGTCCAATATATTTGCTTACATCGTAAAATGTATCCTGTAATTTATTAATTGTTTCATTTATTAGTTGTTTCATTAGTCGTACTCCCCTTTTAAATATTTAAACAAATTATAGTATATTCATTCATTTTTTAAAAGCTAGTTTTTAAGACTTGTTTTCCTACCTTCTTATTTTTGGTCAAAATATATAAAAACATTTAGAAAACCTTCAAACTCATTTAACGATAAGCTATGCACATTCCACAATTATATATAGAGAAATACCTGCACTTTTTTCTCACGAACACATAGGCTATAGGAGTTATTTTCTATTAGAAGGTGTGAAAAACAATGATGAGAATAGAGCCTTTATTTGATCGTCCTTTAGCTTTAAACCTTCTTTATGCGTGCGTCTTAGCTTATAAGCAATACGCACAGGGAGGCACATTTGATGTACCTGAAAGCTATAGGCTTGTTAAATCGTTTAAAGCTTCTGCCGTAGGGGTGCAAGAGTGGTTTGGTTTTATTTTAGAATCCGATGAATCCATTGTGATTGCCTTTCGAGGAACTCAATCCGAGGCAGACTGGATTGCTGATGCCCGCATTAGGCAGTGCCCTTACCCATACAATCAACAAGCTGGTCTCGTCCATGAAGGTTTTTTAGCGGTTTACGAATCATGCCGTGATGAAATTTTTGAAACGTATCAATCGCTTCCCCCCAAGCCGCTTTATATAACGGGGCATAGCTTAGGTGGTGCACTTGCTATTCTTCATGCCTTAGACGTCGCCACAAACGCATCTTTTCCAGAGGTTACAATGTACAACTATGGAGCTCCTCGAGTAGGTGATCCTCAATTCGTTCAAACATACACAAATCTTGTTTCAAATAGCCGCTGTTTTGTTAACACGACGGATACGGTTCCTAAAATCCCTCCGAAGCGACTTTATTCCCCTTCCACCAAGCAAATAATTTATTACGATCAAGACCCTCTTCAACTCTCGTTTACGATTCAAACAGGTTCTACCGTAGGGAACCATAATCCCCAAACATACAGTGTTGGTATTTGGATGATGGCGGACTATCCTATTTTGGTCCAAAAATAAAAAAACAGGCGGACTGCCTGTTTTTTTATGCACCAATTGCTGTTTTGATTTCTTCTATTTGTTCTTGATGGCGCTTTTCGTGATAACCAATAAAGTCAATCCATTGCTTTAAATCCATTAATCCAAATACAGGATGTGGAAACGACTTTTGTTTTAGCTTATCTTCACTTGCTGTTTTTTCTAGCTCTACTAAAGCCGCTCTTGATTCTGCCAGCTTACTTTTCATTTCTTCTAGCTTCTGCTTTTCATTAGACGGTGTAACCTGTGCTGGTGCATCTAATTTTCGTGAACGGTCTACTGCTAAATGAAATGGCTTTTCTTCAGTCGGCTGATCTACACCATTTTCTAACTGATCTTTTATACGTGAAACAATCATGCGCTCCATCAAATATAAATGTTCTAATACTTGCATAACACTCCATGTATTAGATGCTGGCTGCTGATTTAATTGTTCATACGATAATGATTCTACACTGCTCAATACGTCATTTCGAAACTGTTCATTCTTGTTCATTTTTAATCCCCCCTCTAACTTATCGTATCAAAAAACTCTTCTATATAAAAAAGATATCCCTTTACTTAACCGTGTTTTAGCTGCAATTGTTTCACGTGAAAAAAATTATATTTTCTATTTGACATAGATCAACCGGGGTGTTATATTTATATTTCCGGCTTTTCTTTAATAGCTAGACATAGTGAAAGTAACTTGAAAGGATGTATCGTACAATGCAAGGTAAAAATACTGGCATTCGACACATGTCTTTGAACAAAACTTATTCACACTGGATCGGCTTCGGAGCCGTAAGGATGCAAGAGAGGTAGGGCTTGCGTCGTTTAGGTTAATCGATCATGTGGAAAAACAAACCGCGGCAATGGATGAAATCCATGCAAGCACAATCAATGCTAATTGTGCCCTAACAACAACGAAACATACAAAACCCAAAATCATGGATTTTATAAAGAAAGTAATCATTTTGTTTTTACACTTGCAAAAAGCAAGTTACTGATAAGAAACACGAACAAAAGCGAGCAGATGCATCTGCTCGCTTTTTTAATGATAATTTTTCATTATACTCTATTCAAATCCTTTTTATTAGTAATCATATAAAAGCCTCTGGCATATTTTTTATACATCACGTAATTAAATAAATTAAAGCGAGCAGTGATATGCTCGCCTTAATTTAATATATTAATTTCTCACTTTATTTTTTAGTAACCTGTTTCTTATAAACAAAAAAATAAAAGATATGAAATAGAAAGGAACTAAAATGACAACAATAGCCCAAGGAGAAAATGGATTTCCCAATGCAGTTTCCTTTATGTATAATAAAACAGTTGAAACAGTACTAAATATTAAAATTAATAATGCAACTACAAATAATAATTTTGCAATCACTTTTTTGGTTTCGAACTGACTAGACAAAAAATGTTCACCCTCTTTTATCATGACTAAATTTCTTTTTACATTCCTTTAGAAGACGATTGTTTATCTTGCTCCTCTAGAAATTTTTCTCCTTCAGGAGTATCGTAGCCTTTATATAGTACTTTTTCAATACGGCTTCGATCAAAAAACACATTGTAATCACTAGAAATATTACCTTCAGGATAAGGTACTGATACATAATCAAAGATTTTCTGACTTGACTCTTGCTTTTGATTTTGTCCATAAATCATCACTAGCTTCTCTACATTCTTCAGCTTGACAACTGTTCCAATTGGTAACAATTTAGAAGTGTCTACGTCCACATTCTTCTTGGTAGGTTGAGACGTATTTTCTTTTTGAATATTCGTTTTTTCCTCTGTCTTCTTCTCTTCATCGTTTTTATTCTCACTAGAAGTGTTTGTCGAACATCCTGCTAACGCCAAGAAGACTATCGCTGTAACACATAAAATTAATTTAATTTTTTTCATCACTATTTTCTTCCTCTACTCTAGTCATAATATCGCTCTCGATTTTTTCTCTCATTTTTAATTCAGTTTCAGACTGCATTCCAACATGTTCAATAGTTTCAATCATATTTCGATTAAAAAACACATTATACTCATCTGTAATGTTACCTTCAGGATAAGGTACTGCCACATAGTCAAAAATTTCTTCTGATGAAGTCTGCTTTTGATTTCTTCCATACACCATTACCAACTTACGCACATTATATAACTTCACAACACTTCCAATAGGTACAAGTGTATTTTTATTTAAATTATTCATTTGACCTCGTCCTTTCCAATTCTTTTAGTAGCTTTTGCTCTGATAAACAAGGAAATGGCTGATGTACCATAGAAAAAACCGCCTACACCTAAGTATATAGGTGCAAAACTTAAACCTGGATAATCAGCAGCAAAAAACATTAAGCATACCATAACGACAGTTCCGGCTACAGACATGATAACTGCATATAACAACAACCCAATTCTTAAACTTCTGTTAAAATATGTTTTCGTATCCATATATTCCCCTTAAAATTATTCATCTTTTTCAAAACCAAAATGAACTCCCGTTCCTACACCAAACGAGACTTGAGCACCTGTTTCCTCAGGGCTTAAACTTCCTGCTATAGATGCACTTCCTAATAAAATATCTCCACGTACATAAGGATCGTATTTAATACCAAACCATTCTTCTAAGGGCTCATATCCCAACCAATTTAATGGTTCAACTTTCACTTCAATTTTTGCAGCAGTTGCCTCTGCTCCAGCTGATATCCCATAATTCTCATAAGCAGCACTAGCTTCAGCTACACCTTCTGTTATATCTACACCAATTGGAGATTTTTCGTGTGAAAAAGAACTTTTTGATACAACAGCACCGGCTTTTCCTCCAATTAATTGTCCATATAATAATTTTTCAGATAAGGACGATATGCTATATGGTATAGAACATAAGAAAAGGCTTGTGACATTCTTGATAGAATTGACGAATTTTTTCTCCTCCCTCACCTTTAAATGAAGATTCGAGAGCAATAATTCCATCAACGCTATTCCCTATCTGGCTCACCATCTTTTGTTGAACTGCTATATTTTTTTTTGTATTTAAAATTGCTTCATGAAAAGCATGAGCATCTAACACTTTTGCCATGGCATACACTCCTTTTATTTTAAGATAGAAGTAAATACAGTTGAAAGCTTTTGATCAGCTTCCTTCATTAATTCTACTGAATTTCCAGCCATTTGTTCGCTCTTTATTAGTAAGGCCTGATAAGACTTAAGAAGCGCCTCTAATTTAGTGTTAATATCGCTTAACCTATCCATTGTGTCTAGGACATTAAGCCCCTTCATATCTTGAGGAAATGAGGGATCTAAAGCTTGAGCAGATAATTGAAGCTGTGAAAGCGCAGTATCAATTTCAGAGTACTTCATTAAAATTTCTTTTCCCATCAATAGGCTCCTTCCTTATTATTTTTTTCTTTTTCAAGAGCTTCTTCATGTTTTATAATTAGCTGCTGAGTTGCTTGAATGGAGCTTTGAATAGACTCTATCTTTGTATCAATTTCCTCAAAAATTTGGGTAAATTGAGTTGTAAGTATATTTTGGTACTTTTCTTGTATATCGTGATCTCTTAAAGTATAAAAAGTAGTTGCTTTATTGCCTTTAAAACTGTCTGGTGAGCTAGCTGGATGCTTAACTAAACGTTTTTTATCAGCAAATTCTTTTTCATATTCCTCTAAGCTTTTTCTACAACTTTGTAGGCGTTTTAAATTTTCTTTTTCATTACTCAACGTTGTGTTATAGAATGTTAACATGACATCCAATACGTATCTCCCCCTTTTCCATTACTTTAATAACACCCGGTTAGCTACTTTATACGCAATAAATATAAGCGCAGTTGTAATTAAAAACTGTACAATAATCATAATCCAGAATAGACTCCGACCGTTCCAAATTAAAAATGTTGTTGTCATTTGCATCACAAGCGCAAAAATATAAAAGATTATACAAGCAATTTTTCCGTAGCGCCCCCATAATTCACTCACCAGTATCCCTCCCTTTCTTTGAAGCTACTGCCTAATAAATTGATCCACCTTCCATCATACGCGACCTATTCTTTACCAATAAATAGGTCATCCCTACGGTCTTTTACACTATTTGTATATGATTTATTCAAATCAATGTAATTTTTTTCATAACCTTTAGTCTCATATACCCGACACCCCTCAAGTTGGAAACACCTTACAAAAAAAGCCGAAACCAGTGTGGTTTCGGCTTTTTGCTTATTGCTCTGCTAGTACATCAGCAAATGCTTTTGCATAAGGAGGAAGGTCTGGCGGACGGCGGCTTGAGATGACGTGTCCGTCGATTACGACTGCTTCATCATGCCAAATGGCTCCGGCATTTTCCATATCATCTTTGATTCCTGGCGTACTTGTTACGTTTCGGCCATCTAAGATTTTTGCAGAGATTAATACCCATCCTGCATGACAGATTTGGCCGATTGGCTTTTGCTGTTCATCCATATGACGAACCATTTCAATCACTTCAGGGTAGCGGCGCAGTTTATCTGGCGCCCAGCCTCCAGGTACTAAAATAGCGTCATATTCAGCTGGATCTACATCTTTAAATGAATAGTCCGATACGGCTGGAACACCGTATTTCCCCATGTACGTTTCATTTGCTTTTTCTCCAACTAAATGTACTTCTGCTCCTTCTTCTCGAAGACGCATCACTGGATACCATAGTTCTAGATCTTCAAAGTCTGCACTAACAAGCGCAATAACCCTTTTATTTTCTAAACGCATCGTAACACCTCCGCCATCAGTATAGCATGTTGGAGAATGAGATTGAAAATAAGGGACTGACTTGTACATAATTAAAGGAGTTTTCAAGTGCTCATTAGGAAGCTTTTGTATGCCAAATGGTCTAATTTCATATTTTCACTTGACTAAGGACGAACATCACACTACAATGTGTAGTGTGATGTTCATAATGTTGAAAAATTATCCAAATCAGAAAGACTTTCTGATTTGATTGCTATATTTCTTTTTTCGGGCTTTCACACTACATAATGTAGTGTTTTTCAAATACACTTAAAGGAGGAAGTAAAGTGAATAAAAACGTCGAAATTGGTTCACTTATTATTCGTTTAGTATTAGGTTTTACATTTTTAGTACACGGTCTTCAAAAATGGCAAGGCGGGATTGAAAATACAGTAGGGTTCTTTGATAGCCTAGGAATCCCTGGTTTCATGGCATACATTGTTGCAACGATTGAACTTGTAGGTGGGGTTCTTATTATTCTTGGTCTAGCAACAAGAGTCGTAGCTGCTTTATTTGTAGCGATTATGCTTGGCGCTATTTTCACAGCAAAGCTTAAAAGCGGATTTGTAGGCGGATTTGAGTTTGATATCGCCTTAATTGCAATGTCTGCTCACTTGTTTCTTGCAGGAAGCCAATTCCTTGCTCTTGATCAAGTGGTATTCAAAAAGAAAGAAACTGCCTTTTCTCTTCAAGAAGAAAGCAGTAAATAAAAAAAAGCTTATACTCTCCCAATATAAGCTTCTAACTTAATCCCCGCCTTTTGAGGCGGGGATTTTTATATTTGCAACAACAAATTCGCAAATAAAGAAGAACGCTCGGACAACGTATCAATTTGGATATGTTCATATTCCGCATGTATTCCTTTTCCGCATGCTCCCAATCCATCTAGTGTGGGAACGCCAATGGCCGCTGTAAAATTGCCATCGCTTCCGCCTCCAACAGCTGCTTCTTCTAATTTCATTCCCAGTTTGGCCGCGATTGACTGAGCGCATTCAAATAACTCTTCCGTTTGTTTAGACTTGACCATCGGAGGACGGTTCATGCCTCCCGTTACTTCTAGCTTAATCCCTTTTAAAATGGGGGTTAAATTCAAAATAATATCCGTCATGCGTTTAGCTTCTTCTTCTGTAGAAACACGTAAATCCACGTGCGCTTCTGCATATTCCGGCACTACATTTGTACCGCTGCCTCCCGTAAATGTCCCAACGTTCACCGTTGTACCTTTTTCGTAATCTGTTAAACCTTGAAGGAAAATCACTTGGCGCGCCAGCTCTTCAATAGCATTGATTCCTTCTTTGTGGTGATTACCCGCATGTGCTGCTCGTCCCCATACTTTTACGGTGAAAATTCCCGCTCCTTTGCGCGACGTTTTTAACGCGCCAGAACCCGCGACCGCAGGTTCTGCTACTAGCACTGCTTCACTTCTTTGTGCTTCTTCTTCAATATATTTTTTAGAAGAAATCGACCCAATCTCTTCATCTGAATTGCAGAAAAACACAATTTTTTTATCCAGCGCTAAGCCGAGCTCTTGAATCGCTTTAATCGCCCATATAGATTGCACAATGCCACCTTTCATGTCTAAAATTCCCGGACCGTACAGCTTGTTTCCCTCTGTTCTTAAGCTCAGCCTTCCCTTTTCCCATACCGTGTCAAAGTGACCAATGATTAAAAGCTGCTTTTCTCCTTCTCCAATCGTAAATTTCAAGTGGTTTCCTACTTCTTTTTCTTCTATGACTTCGTGCCCTACGCCTAGACGCTTTTGAAACAGCTGCGTTAAATACATTCCACACTGATCCACTAACTCTTTACTATAGGATGGTGATTCTTTTTTCACAAATCCAACTAAATCTTCAAGCATCTCTTGTTCATGTTCTTTTAAATAACTAAATACACTTTGTTCTACCATTACCTGACTCAAATCAATTCCTCCTCCAAACAACCCCTGCTGCCTGCATTCACTAATTTTATTTATCGTACGTATGAGTATGTTCTACGTTTCACATAACGATCTTAAATTATCCTTAATTATAATGGTTTTCAGACAATTTTCCATCCTTAAAATACAGATAATACTTTAACTTATTCATAACCGACCGAAAATAGCCATAAACTTCAACAAATTCATACAAAAAAGCTTCAATCTTCAACAGATTAAAGCTTTCATTTTATTAATTGACATTTATTTTGATATTTTTCCCTTTTGATTTCACACTCACAAAAACAAACATAGACACTAAGAAAATAAACAGAATAACGCCAACCATTTCAAAATTCACTTCGGCCCACGGATTAAAGAAAGTGAACGCTAAGTAGAATGACACACCATATGCGAGAATAACAATAACCCAGCCCATCAAGCGGGAAGCAGATTGTCCAAATTTACTCGATTCATTCACCATTTTATGTACAATCATTGAATCGATTGTATCTGTCAGCATCATGCCAAACATAAATACTAGCCCTAATAAAAGCGGCGTATACTTGCCTGTGTTCCCTACAGCTAGAGACCACACGGCCGTTTGACTGACCGTTTCGGCTGCTAAAGCAAACAACGCTCCTACAAGAATAATTAGGAAAGGATTAGTTGTTCCTTTTGCGATTTTCGGCATAAACTTCCCTTTTAATCCGCTCAGCTGAAACTCTTCCTCTTTATTTTTGGTTCGAAGCAAATGATATGCGTTTAATGTCCCAATTAGAAAAAGCGAGATAATTGATACCCAAGATGCAAAATGATCGAAATACGATGGAAACGTAAAATTTTTCATCACCACGCCCAGCACCCCAGCCGTGACGGCCACAATTCCTCCGTGACCTAGTGAAAACAGTGTTCCGACCCACGGGGCAAAACGGCTGCCCATTCGCCAATTATATCGGGTCTGGCCGTCGATAAAAGCCAAGTGATCGGCATCCAATCCGTGTCTGATTCCTAATAAAAAGACAAGTAAAAAAACTGATAAACCTTCCATTTCCTACACTCCTTTTTTTAAAATAAAACGTAAAAAAGCCTCAATTCTATAGAAATTGAGGATGTGTCGGTATATGAAAATAAACAGCAATTGCTCACTGCGTACCTTGATACACCGCCTCTTTCCTAGAAGAGTCAAGTGTACAGAATAGGTAGGTCTCCTGGCTTGAGATCATCATTTTCTACCGCCTTCCCCATTTTGAGTGACGATATGATAGAAAACTCCCTGCTTACAGTGGCTGGACCGCTCGAGATTTGCACTCGATTCCCTGTTACCTCTTACGCTATGTAAGAGCACCTAAACTGTGCGAATGATTTCATTTTCTTCCTCATTATACTAGTACTGCTTACAAATGAATAGAGAAAATTCAAATAAAAAAATCCCGCTAAGCTTTATATGCTTAGCAGGATTTTTAAAGCAATTAAACTACTTCTACTGTGACGTCTACGTTACCGCTGATTGCTTTTGAATACGGGCAGTATGAGTGAGCTAGGTCTACATATTTTTTCGCTGTTTCTAAATCTAGTCCTTCGATATGAGCTTCAAGCGCTACTCCAATTTTTACTCCTTGATCAGCTTTATCTGGAAGCAGCTGAACCGTAGCTTTTACTTCACTGCTTTTGATTTCTACGCTGTGTTTTTTCAACATAAATTCTAACGCACTGTTGAAACAAGCACTGTATCCAGCTGCAAATAGCTGCTCTGGGTTTGTTGCTGTTGTTGCTTCTCCACCAAGCGCTGGAGGTGTTGCAACATCCAAATTAAAGATGTTATCTAAAGAATGAACTTCTCCTGTTCTTCCACCTGTGTTAACGACTGTTGTTTCATATAAAGCTTTCATGTATAAACCTCTCTTCTTTTTTATTAAAAGTTTTTCATTTATCGTTTCCGTAATTTAATTGTACACAATTCAATTTTAAAAAACAAGTATTAAATGCATTAAAAATTCCCCAATAAAAAAAGCCGCATATTTGCGACTTTTTCTTAATAATATTGAGACTGTTCGTCATAAGCTGATTTTCGAAAAATAGACAGGTTGGTAATAGCCCTCATCAGTTTCGTATTAAAAATAACATAATGAATAAATAACGCCAACACGCAGCCTAAAATGGCTCCTGTTAATACATCGAATGGATAGTGAACACCTACCCATACGCGTGAAAATGCAATGAGTGCACCCATTACAACCCACATGCGCCCTGAACGCTTGAAGTGCAGCCAAATGGTAAAAGTGATAACTAATGCAGATGTAGCATGATCGCTTGGAAATGAAGAATTCGCGGCGTGATCAATAAGCTGATTCACGTGGTGAGAGATAAACGGACGATCTCGATAAGCAAATAAACTAATCACTTTATTGATAAAGACTCCTGTGGCACAAGCACATAAGGCTTGAAATGCTATAACACGGCTGCCGTTTTTATTAATAAGTAAAAACAAGCCGAGTAAAACGATAAGTACATACTGGGCATAATCTGCAAAGAATACCATCAGCGAATCTACAAACTTCACATGCGAGGCATACTGATTCACCGCGTGGAAAATGGTATAATCTACTGAATTAATAGCTGATAACATAATCGAAATCCTTTCTTATTTTTAAATGTCATTAGCTATCTTATCAGTTTCTTGAGAAAATGAACATGATTTTGTCAGAAGCTTCCTAACTGGTATTTATAAATAACGTATTTTAATTTCTTACTTATTTTCTTAACTCTTGCTGATAAAAGGCCGAATAGTAAATCAATAGGCTTTCGCTCATCAACTTACTTGTGAGTGATCCACAACATTTTTTTGCAAAAAGATTTCTTCCAAAGAAGGTTCTTCTACGTGAACTTGATAAATGTCGATGCCGCATTGAATCAATTCGCGAATAATAAGAGGGATATTTCTTTCTTTTTGAAGCATCACTTTTGTGTACGTGTGATGGTATTCAACTTCGGGACTCAACGTACGGAAAAACTGTTGAATATATTCTTTGTGGCTGTTTGGATAAGGATCATGTTTGATAATCACCGTTTTTTTCGCTTGATATTGAAAGCGGAGCTCTTCCATTGTACCTTCTATTAAAATGACGCCATTTTTCATAATCGCTACACGTGTACAAATCTTCTCGACTTCATTTAAATTATGAGACGTCATAAAAATCGTCTTGCCTTGACCTTTAAGTTCTCTTATTAGTTCATGAATGTGAAGAGCAGATTCAACATCTACTCCAGAAGTTGGTTCATCTAAAAAGATAATATCTGGGTCTGTTACAATTGCTTGAGCAATTCCTAACTTCTTTTTCATTCCAAATGAAAAATTTCCAACTTTCTGATGCTCATGTCCTTCTAAGCCTACTTTCTTCAGTATATTACTACAGTGTTCATTGGAAAAGCGATGGCCGTTTATCTTTACAAAATAGCGCAGGTGATTGAGCGCTGTCATCTCATCGTAAAAGTTGGCATAGTCAGGAAGAACGCCTATTTTCTTCTGAAGCTCTAAATCAATATCACTCTGTCCCAGCAGCGTAAATTCTCCTGCTGAAGGAAATGAAACGCCGGTAAGCATATTAATAAATGTAGACTTTCCTGCTCCGTTTCTTCCTAAAAACCCGTAAATTTCTCCTTGTGGGACTTGTAAATTAATACTGTTAACAACTGTTTTAGATCCATACTTTTTAGTTAATTTACTTGTTTCAATGGCATACATGTTATACTTCTCTCCTTTTAAAACTCCAAAGTGCCGTACATAAACAAAATGCTGCAAAAATAAAGAGAACTGTTAGATAGCCTTTCTCCAGCTCTAAATAGTAGTAGGGTGTCACATACTTAAACCATGCAATATATTCTTTTGATGAAAACATGCTCCATTCACTCAGTACCGGTAAAACAAGCGATAAAATAAGCGATAAAAACATGGTATGAGTTGGATTTGGCATCAAAGCTGAAAGCATTAATACAAATGAAATCATACACACAGTGAATAGTAGACACTCTAAAAATATAAAAAAAGAAAAATGATGCGAAATAAACGCAATCAGTAGAAATGAAATAGAGATACAAACAAGCCAGAAACAACACCCCCCCCAAGAATTTCCCTAGTACAATACGTTCTCTTGATGTTTTTGTAACTAAAAACCTGGCTGTTCTTGCTTTAATTTCTTGATTAATAACATTATGAGAAAGACTTGAAATAAATAAAGGTCCAAACCCGAGAAGCATTAGCAAAATTCCCCCATTGGCTCCATCTTGAATCTGTGCACTTGTCAATTGACCTCCAAATTGACTAACTACATAAGCTATTCCATAGGAAGCACCGCATACTACTAAAATAACAATAATTGATTTAATACTTTTAAATAAGCTTTGAAACTCTTTTACACTAATGGCCCACATTTTGAAAATCTCCTTTATACATAAGTTTAATCCCGATCACCCAACAAAAGGATGATTCACTTCTGCCGGTAAAGCTTTTTTCTCTTTTGGCTTTCCACTCCAAGAAAAATTTGTCCACATGCGCAGTAGCTTTTCCACCGGTCCAGTTTTAAATTTTTGCACGTACATATAACTGCCGATAAGCTGAATTCCGTAAATACCTATGCAGACAAAAATTCCTGCAATCATGCCGAGCTTTCCGAAATAACCTAATCCATAGCCATAAAAAATCGTCGTGCATATAACCGTTTGCATTAAATAATTGCTAAGTGATATTCTTCCTACGCTTTCAAAAGCCTTCATCAAAAATGACTGTTCACATTTCGCATATAGCCAAGCAAATCCTGCAATATAACCAAGAGATAGGAGACTTCCCCCTAACATATTTGTAGAGCCAGCCCAATTAGCATCTGGCCACACGTACATAGTTCCTTTTAACAGTAAGCTCAGTGGAATCAGTGCGGCCGCCCAGTGGCCATACTGTTTTTGATTAGCTGAAACATCGTAAAACCACTTTTTCTTCCCTGCGTACATACCAAATAAAAACAAAGCGCCCATTATAAATGGTGTAAACAAGAAGGCAAAAGCAAATTTATATCCCGCCATATTCATCGGGTCAACATTGTTGCGGTAATCTTTAATTTGTTCATAAGTTCCACTTCCATACACATGAATCGTATCTTTTACATATGTCGTAAGCGTTTGTTTATCACTAAGAAGATACATGTTATCGTTTAATGAACCGTACCCAGCTGCTCCTGTAAGAATCAGCAAAATCGATGCCCACACCAACAGTGTTTTGGCTTTACGGTTTAAAAAGAAAAGTAATAAAAATACCCCCATCATTCCGTAAAACGTAAGAATATCTCCTTCCCATAAAAACACGCCATGCAGTATGCCAAACCCTAGAAGCAGAAGAAAGCGGCGAAAGAAATGCCTTTTTACTCCTAGCTGCCTTCTTTCTAAGCTTTCTTTCATCTTTACCATTGAATAGCCAAATAAAAAAGTAAAAATGGGCATAAAGCTTTCTTCTACCGCGACTTTTAAAAAGGTATAGGCTGCTGAATCACTTGGTGATAGCGAAAAAAGATGAATCATATCCTTTCCGTAAATGCCATATTGAAAAATCAGCATATTCGCTAGTAAAATACCAAACAAGCTAAACCCTCTCATACTATCAATTACTTTAACCCGCCTAAAATCATTACTCATCCTTTTAACTCCTTTACTACGTGTCTGTACATTTAGTATATGAAATGAAGTTTTCAGGAAAATAACCGGGAGATTATCTTTTCCTTAACATTTTCCAATTTTGTTAATCTTTTTGTAATGTTCTTATGCTAAAATCGAATACGTATGAAATGAAACAGAGGTGGTTTATATTGGAAGGTGCGTCTATATTGCTAGTTGATGATGAAATTGCCATCGTCAAAATGCTGGAGACAGTATTAAAAAAAGAAGGATTCAACCAAATTTATAGAGCTCACACCGCTCAAGAAGCGCTAAATGTTTTAAACAATCAAACGATTGATATTATTTTATTGGACGTAATGCTTCCTGATCAAAGCGGGTTTGATATCTGTCCTAAAATTCGCGAGCTCTCAAACGCGTATATTTTATTCATTACAGCTAAAGTATCTGACTTAGATGTGCTAACGGGGTTTGCTATGGGCGGAGACGACTACGTAACCAAACCGTTTAATCCTTTAGAGATTGCGGCACGAATTAAAGCACGACTGCGCAGAAAGCAAACGCTGACCGAAAAAAACCCTGTAAAAATGGAATCACAGCCTTCTAATCGCTATGAGTTTGATCGTTTTATCTTAGATGAATCTGCTGGAGAACTCATTGTGGACGGTCAAGCGGTTCCTTGCCCCGCACAAGTGTTTTTGCTGCTTCTTCACTTTTGCAAAAATATGAATATTGTTCTTTCTAAATCACAGCTGCTTGAAGCGGTCTGGGGATATAACCAGTTTGTAGACGACAATACGGTAACCGTGCATATTCGAAGAATTCGAGAACGAATTGAAGATAATCCTAGCAACCCAAAACATTTAGTTACTGTACGAGGTCTTGGATATAAATTAGTGAACGGAAAAGCACTATGAAATCAATTAAAAGAAGATTGACCTTTCATTTTTCATTTCAGTTTATTGCGGTTATTGTATGTGTTTGCTGCGTTCTTTTTTGCGCTTTAATGTTTTTAGGCTATTACCTTACAAAGCAAGATATAAAAAGAGACTTGCCCTCTGGATCACTTAGCGTGTTAACCGCGGACATAACAGTTGAAGATGGAAAAGCAACCGTTTCAGACGATTTAGCAAAACAACTTAAAAAGGAAGGACTATGGTATCAAGTACTGAACAAGCATGGAAAAGTAATTGGAGAAATTAACTCACCAAAAGACTTACCCCACCAATACGGCATTTCAGAATTATTAGAAATGGATAAAAATAAAAAATTTAGAGGCTATAATGTAGTAACAGAACTTGATACCTTTTTGACTACACCTACTTATTATATTTTGGGCTATAAAAGTGATTTAAAAGAACAGCTATATGCTTTGTATGCTAAATATAATAAAGAAAGTGTGCCTCAAAAAAGAGATATCTCTCTTATCAAAAAGGCATTAAAAGAAAAAGATGCTTCGCTTCAAATTTTAAATGATAAAGGTGATATCTTAGCTTCGATTAGAATGCCCAAAGAAAAAACACGTTACGACCCTTTAGAAATTATTTCCCGAAAAATTGAACAAGATAAATATGATTCAATGGCTACTGTATTCCATGACTCAAAGAAGAAAATTTCATGGGTTTTTTACACTCCTAACAATCACCAGATTCTAACTGATGAATCTATTATTCGAAAAGCCTGGATTATCTCAATCATCGTGGCTGTTTCTGTTCTTTTAGCCACCATCGCTTTCTCCATCTGGAACGCTTTTCGCTATGGCGGGCCCTTACTTCTCTTCACCAGCTGGCTCGGGCGAATGGGAAGCGGGAATTATTCAGAAGTGCTAACAGAAAAAGAGCGGAAACGCGTCTTTCGGAAGAATGGAAAAGTACGTTTTCAATATCGCTTGTACTCAGAAGTAATCAAAGCCTTTTATGAGATGGCGGAGCAGCTTAGTTTAGCTGAAAAAGAACGAAAGCAGCTAGAATCCACTCGTGAAGAATGGATGACGGGGATATCACATGATTTGCGGACACCTCTTTCGACGATTCATGGATATGGCCATATGCTTGAAAGCGGCCATTACAATTGGAACGAAGAAGAGTTAAAAGAAATTGGCCAAACGCTGCGTGATAAAAGTGAATACATGGTGGAGCTTGTAGAAGATTTTTCATTGGCCTTTAAGCTTAAAAATAATGTGGTTGTCTTAGAAACAAAAAGAGTGGACGTGCATCGATTACTTCAGCATATTGTTTTAAAATTCGTTAACGATAGAACCATTGAAGATGTTCATTTCTCTTATATGCCCGTTCATCTCCAACCTTTTATTCAAGCTGATCCACGCTGGTTTGAACGAATGCTTGATAATTTAATTTTTAATGCTATTAAGCATAACCCTGAGAACACCACTATTACAATTTCGACTGCAATAAAAAATGACCACGTCTTGATTACGATTCAAGATGATGGGATTGGAATGGATGAAGACACGCAGAAAAATTTATTTGACCGCTATTACCGCGGCACAAATACAACAGAAAAAACAGAGGGTGCTGGACTTGGCATGAGCATCGCAAAAGCTATTTGTGAACTTCATAAAGGCCATATCGAAGTAAGATCTACTCTTCACGAAGGCACTGCCATTATCTTGCACCTTCCTCTTTCAGCAGATCAACAGCCGGACTAACCTCCGGCTGTTTTTATACACCCCGACCCTCTCCGTGCTATAATGTACGCAACTATACATAGACACAAGGGGGAATTTTTGTTGAGTAAAGGCAAGATTTTAATTGTAGAAGATGAGCGCAAAATTGCTCGTTTAATTCAGCTAGAGCTTGAACATGAAGGGTACGAAACGGGCATGGCTTATACAGGAACAGAAGGATTGGGAAAGTTTCAAGAACACGATTGGGATTTGCTGCTTTTAGATGTGATGCTTCCTGAATTAAGCGGGCTTGAAGTACTGCGTCGCATTCGAGCAAATGATGATCAAACGCCCGTTATCTTATTAACGGCTCGAGACGCCCTTCCTGATAAGGTAAGTGGACTAGATTTAGGAGCGAACGACTACATTACAAAGCCTTTTCAAATTGAAGAACTTTTTGCTCGCATTCGCGTATGGCTTCGCCATCCTGCATCAACATCGCCTGCTGAACAAGAAACGTCCACTCTGCAACTAGGCAATTTAGTTGTTAACGAAAAAACACGAGAAGTCACGCGCGAAAATGAAGCTATTGAGCTGACTCCTAAAGAATATGATTTGCTTGTTTATATGCTTCAAAACAAAAATCAAGTGCTGAGCTTTGAACAGCTTCTTACAAACGTATGGGGATTTGATTATTATGGAGACACAAATATTGTATACGTATACATTCGTTATTTACGTAAAAAGATTGATGCTCCATTTTCAACTCCTTACATTCAAACAGTGCGCGGCGTTGGCTATATGCTTAAGGAGTAGCTTATGAAACTACAAACAAAGATTATCCTTACATCAACTGCGCTGCTTTTTATTCTGCTAGTGATTGCAAACAGTTCGATTTACTTTATTTTCAAGAAGACAATGGAAGACAATGCGATTGAGCGTTTGCAAGCGGAAACAAGCAACGTAACGAATGGGTTAAAACAAACGAGTACGACGGTTAAACAAGCCAATTTGCTTCGTGCCTATTTGCCTCCTAACGGAATGATTCGTATTTTACCTAAATCCGGCAGTCCTTTAGTTGTATCGGTTACTGATCAAACGAAAGAGCTTGAAGACTTACCTTATTCCTATTATTCAAATGAACAAACAACCATCAAAGAAGATGACGGCCATCTATACGCAATCTCACATACTCCCGTCATTTGGACGAGCGGTGAAGTCGTTTCTTTGGAAGTCACGGAACAACTCGCAGACGTGGAGCAATCTCTGCAGACATTAAAATTTATCTTGCTCATCGCCTCTCTTGTTATATTAATTCCAACCATATTTGCTGGGCGGCTTTTAAGTAAAATTATTTTGCGGCCTATCAAATCTCTTATTCAAACTATGGAAGAAATTCAAGTGTCCCGCACGTTCAAAAAAATCGAACGATCGTCTTCTTCTAAAGATGAGTTAGATCAAATGGCCAATACCTTCAATAATATGATGGATTTATTAGAGGAAAACTATAAAAAGCAAGAACAGTTCGTATCGGATGCTTCTCATGAATTAAAAACACCCCTTACCGTGGTAGAAAGCTATGCCAATATGCTAAAACGCTGGGGAATGAAGCGGCCAGATATTTTAGAAGAAGCCATCGAAGCCATTCACTCTGAGTCTTTGCGCATGAAACAGCTTACGTCTCAAATGCTTGTGCTCGCGAAAGATGAATCGCAGTGGGAACTTCAAATGGAACCCGTAGATGCGGCGGCCGTCTGTACACAAACAATCAAGCATCTAGAACAAGCCTTTGAACGAACCATTTATTTAAATGTAAAAACTGATCACCCAATCGTAACAGCCGATGAAAAACGGTTAAAGCAGCTGTTGTACATTCTCTTAGATAATGCCATTAAATATAGTGAAAGAGCTGTAGAAGTAATCATAACAAGAAACGAAAGCTTTATGATTACCGTCACAGATCAAGGAATTGGTATTCCAAAAGAAGACTTGTCAAACGTGTACGAACGTTTTTTTCGCGTAGATAAAGCAAGAAATCGAGAAACCGGTGGTTCTGGACTCGGGTTATCCATTGCTCGAAAGATTGTAGAAGCCCATAACGGGCGTATTGAGATTAGCAGCCAAGAAGGAAAAGGGACATCAGTAACGGTTTGCTTTCCTCTTTGATTTCTCACCTTTTCTTAGAGATTTTTAAGAATTGACTGTTATACTACTTTTCATGATACTGGAGGTGAATGTATGAAGAAAACGGTGCTTTTTATACTTATCTTTCTTGCTGTTGGTTCAGCTTGCTTTTACGGAATAGCAAAAGCAGTGAATCGGCCTGATACAATTTTATCCGAATCTGACGTCAGCCGTATGATTCAGCAGAAATATGGCGGTACTATTGAAAATGCAAGCTTTTCTCAAAAAGATGATGAACCGATTTATCGAATCACTTTGCTTAAAGATGATATTCCATACCACATCACAGTAAATGGAGAAAATGGAGAAGTTCAGTCATTAATCAAACAAAAAGTAGAGAAACAAACATCTACTCAGACTAAAAATAATACAGAAGAAGAGCAAAAAAAGAGGAAGCAACCACCAGTTTCTCCTACATCCGACGAGCCTCTCATTTCAATGGAACAAGCAAGAGATATTGCTTTACAAAAAGTAAAAGGAACATTTTCCTCAGTTGAAATAGAAGAGGAAGAAGGCCAAACCTTCTACGAAGTCGAAATTGATCAGTCTAAAACAAGAGAAGCTAAAGTGATGATAAATGCTTACTCTGGACATGTAGATTCCATCACCTATGAAAATGACGATGATTAAAAGGTACAGCGGAAAGCTGTGCTTTTTTCTTATCCACTTTTATTTATTTCTAAGAAAATTTTAAACTTCTTCTTCTTTTCCTTTAAAGTTCATTGGCTAAGATAGTCTTAACAACAAATCGAGGAGGCCATAACATATGAAAGTTATTACAACCGTTTTAGCCAGTGTAGTATTAGTCGGTGGATTAGGTGCAAGCGCATATGCCATGACAGATCAGTCTAAAAGCAATGACAAGACGCAAACAACGATCGAAGAAGCAAAGGCAAAAGACATCGCCCTTCAAAAAACAGACGGCGGTGACATTACACATATCCAATTAGCCGTAGATGACGGCGTTAAGCAATATGAAATAGAGATCACAAAAGGTAATAAAGAATATGATGTAGACATTGACAGCAGCAGCGGTAAAATTATTGAATTTGATGAAGAGCAAAAAGACGATGATGATGATGAGAAAGAAGAAAAGCTTCAAAACGCTTCCCCTGCTATTCCATTAGATCAAGCAATCAAAACAGCTTTAAAAAGTGCTAAAGGAACCGTTGATGAAACGGATCTACACCAAGAAAACAACCGTTTAGTATACGAAATTGAAATTGACACAGTCGATAAACGTGAAGCAACTGTTTCAGTAGATGCCCAAAATGGCAACGTAATCAGTGTAGAAATAGATGATTAATAAAAAAAGCACGCTCCTTTTGGAGCGTGCTTTTTCTTATACTGCTAATTTAATAACCGTTAACAAAATACCGATCAAAAATCCACATAGAGCTCCGTTCACTCGAATCCACTGCAAATCTTTTCCGACATTGTTTTCCATCATATCCACAAGTGTTTCATCATCTAATTTGTCTAAGTTTTCTTGAACCAGCTGTCCAATTTTCGAATGATTATCGTCTACAAAGCTCATGATTTGCTTTTGAATAGCAGTATCAATTGCTTCTTGACGCTGTGCATCCGCTTCAAGAGCATTCAGCCAGCCTTCTACGTAAGGAACGGCGTAGCTTTTCATAAATTCAGGGCTTTCAATGAATGCCGTCATTTTCGTTTTCATTTTATCGGCGATTTCTGTTAATTTATTCGTTACATTTAATTCATTAATTGATTTCTGTTTCCATGCTTCTAATTTTTCAAGAAGCTCTTCATTCTGCTCCAAGCATTGCAGCTCTTTTCTAATTCCATTTACCAAAGCAAGACGATATTCATCATCTTCATTACGAAGACGTCCTGTAATGGAAAGCAATAAATTTTGCAAAATAGACCCTAGCTTCTCTTCGTTAATCATGCTTTGAAATGATTTGAGAGCAAATTGTAAAATACCATCAAGTTCAATATTGTCCAGCGCATTTTTAGCAATACTTCCAAGCTGATATTGTGTCTCTTCTTTTTTAATCCAGCTCTCTCCTTTATTTAAAAGAACATCGAGCGCTTTTTCATCATACTGATTTTTGACCACTTCTCCGACAATCGAATGTACAATAGGTTTTAACTCTATTGCTGAAAGCGATGATTTGAGCTCTTTTTCAATAATAGGAACTACTTTAGCTGTATCCACACGATTAATCGCATCAACAAGCAGTGCTGTTCCTTTTTTTTGAATAGTTTCCGAATGAACACCTTTTCGAACAATCGGAAGCAAACGTTTTGTAAACGCAATTCTTTTCACTTTTTCTTGAATACTTTCCTTTGACAGCCAGTCATTTTCAAGCGTTGAGACTAACCCTCTTGTAATACGCTTCCTGTTTTTAGGAAGCAGCGCAGTATGTGGAATAGGAATGCCTAAAGGGTGACGAAAAAGAGCCGTAACGGCAAACCAATCCGCTAATCCACCGACTAATCCAGCTTCGAATCCACCTTGAAGCAACCGACCCCAAATTGAATCACCAAAAGGCATTGTGGCAACGAAGCCCACTCCCATAATCGCCAAAGAAATCGTGGCTAAGTGCTTTGATTTCTTCTTTGGGTTTGTTGTTAATACATTATTTGATTCCATTGTAGTCCTCATCCTTTATTTATTTAACTAAACATTTCATCTAGAAATATGTAACGTGATGCAGAAATTTCCACAAAAAAAGAAAGACAAGCTTTTACCCTCGTCTTTCTAGTATATTGCCTTTTTGCTATACTTCAAACTTTTTTTCTTTTCGACTTTTATTAATAAATGAAAAAATAAGGAGTACGACTAAGATAACCGCACATACGCTTGATCCAATCACATTGTTTTTATTAAACATAAACGATACAAAAATAACAAGCAGTGCTGCTGTTGCAAAGAGCGTTGTATAAGGGAACCACTTTAATGCGAAAAATGGCTTTTCTTTATACCCTTTACGGAGCTTTAATTGAGCTAAACAAATGCTCACCCAAATGAGAATAATCGTGAAGCCAGGAATAGTCATTAAATAACTAATTACATTATCTGGTGTTTTATAGGCTAAAAACACACCCATTAAAATACAAACAGCTGTAATCATCAAACCATTAATCGGAATACCGTTTTTCGAAACTTTTAAGAAGCGCTTTGATGCTTCTCCGCTTTGAGCCATAGCATAGAGCGTACGCGAAGTTGCATACATCCCTGAATTCGCTGCTGATAAAACGGCCGTCAATAAAACGAAGTTCATAATATGAGCCGCACCCGGCAGTCCGGTGATACTAAACACTTGCACAAACGGACTGTCTTGCCCTGATACAGAATTCCAAGGCATAAGGCCGCAAATAATTAAAATAGGCAAAATATAAAAGCCAATTACTCGCCATACTGTGCCTTTGATCACTTTCGGTAGCACATTTTTTACATTTTTTGTTTCCGTTACGGCCACACCAATTAGTTCAGCTCCACCATAAGAGAACATCACAATTAAAAAGGCACTCAGCACACCGCTCATGCCGTGAGGGAAAAATCCTCCATGAGCCGTATAGTTTGCCCAAGGGTTTTGCACATCGCTTGGAATCACACCGAATAAAATGAAAGCTCCCAAGATGATAAAAGCGGTAAGAGCAATTACTTTAATACCGGCAAACCAAAACTCAATTTCTCCGTAATATTTCACTTGAAATAAATTCATTCCTACAATCAACACTGCACAGAGAAAGCTTAAGAGCCAAAGAGGTACAGAAGGGAACCAAAACTTCAAAAAGCTTCCTCCCGCAAGCAGTTCAACAACTGTCACGACAATCCAGTTCACCCAGTAAAGCCATCCTACAATAAAAGAAGTTTGCGTACCGAATGCCTTATGCACTAAATTTTGTACATTCATATTCGGATAGACAATTGCCATCTCCGCCAATGCTGTCATTACAATAAATAAGATAAGGCCGCCAAATAAATACGCAAGTACAACACTTGGTCCTGCAATACCCAGCGTATCAGCGCTACCTTTAAAAATGCCTGTCCCAATCATACCGGCAAGTGCAATGAGCTGCACATGACGAGGCAACAGACCTTTTTTTAAATTTTGATCCTGTTTTTCCATGATGCCCGTCCCTTCTGTTCATTTTACGTGTTAGTTTAACCAAATCACCTCTTGCTCAAAAACCCCTACCGGATATTCAGTAGGGGTTGGGCCAACACTGTTTTTTCTTCTCTATGATGAATGAAAATGATCTGATTTAACTACTATTACTTTAGTCATTTTATGCGTTGAATCAATACATTGTCAATGTTATTTATTTTCCAAAAATAAAGTCAAAAGAGCCTCTATACCCTTTTGACTTCTAATTTTCGTGCAATGATTGATAAAGCATAATTCACAATAAAATACATCATGGCGATGATCAAAAACATCGGTACCACGTAACTTTGTTTCTGCCCGTAAATAATTTGAGCGTTATGGAGCAAATCGGGAAGTGCGATGACCACTGCAAGCGATGTATCTTTTAATAATGAAATGAATTGACTAACCAAAGGAGGCACCATTCGTCGCAAAGCTTGTGGCAGCACAACGAAACGAAGCGTTTGATAATAGTTTAAGCCTGATGAACGTGCCGCTTCAATTTGTCCTTTTTCAATTGATTTTAATCCGCTTCGGATAATCTCTGAAATCATAGCAGATTCAAATACAGTGAGGGCCACAATAGCTGCTGACGTAATTTCCATATCAATTCCGATCTCAGGTAAAGCAAAGTATGTAAAAAAGATGATTAAAAGCAGCGGCAAATTCCGGATAATTTCTACGATAAAAGCAAGCACATGAGACAGAACTGGAATACGAGCATACCTTAAAATACCAACTATACTTCCAATAATAAAACTTAATACAATCGAAATGAATGCTACTTTTAAAGTGACCCAAAAACCTTCCATTAAGAAGGAAAGATGATCAAGAGAATAAGCACCCATAAAATCCATCACTTTCACTCCTTTCAGCTTGTTTTACCAAGACGTTTCTCAAGATAACCAACTCCTAAACTTAACGGAACGGTTAAAACTAAATAAAACAAGGCCACAAAAATATACACATCGAACACTACATAAGTTTGAGAGGACACAAGATCTGCCTGATACATTAAATCAAAACCAGCAACAATCCCTAACACAGATGAGTTTTTTACTAAATTAATAAATTGATTCCCAAGAGGAGGAATGACGATTTTAATGGCTTGAGGTAATATAATAAACCGCATCGCCTGACCGTACGTAAGGCCAGATGAACGAGCCGCTTCAAGCTGCCCTTTTGGAACAGCCATAATTCCTGCTCGTATAGCTTCGGCGATAAAAGCTGCCGTATAAATGGTTAGTCCCAGCACCCCAGCCGCTGTACCGCTGATTCCTGCTACAATAAAAATAAAAAAGACAATAACCACAAGTGGAATATTTCGAATGAACTCTACATAGACAGTACCAATTGCATTGACTACTTTGAGCGGTGCTATTCTCATCACCGCAATCACAGTACCAAGTACAAAACTGGCTATTAAAGCGATTAGACTCGCAATAATAGTGTACTTAAAACCCTCTAAATAAAGGTCAATATTGTTCGTCAGAATTGAAAAATCCAACAATTTTCTTCCTCCCTTCAACTAAGCAAGCAGGATGAGCAGTATACTGCTCACCCTGAAAAAAGAAAACTATATGCTTATTTTTTAATCCACTTGTCGTGAATTTCATCATATTTCCCAGAGTCTTTCATCTTTTTGAGCGCATCATTTAAGGCATCTACAAGCTCTTTGTTTCCTTTTTTCACAGCAATGCCATAAGGCTCTTCTGTGAACGGCTTTCCTACTAATTCATAAGAAGGATCTTCATCAGCCATTCCATAAAGAATAGCATCATCAGTTGTTAAAGCGTCTCCTTGCTTAGATTTTAAAGCCGTAAATGCTTCTGCGTAGTTTTCAAACTCTAATACGGTTGTCTCTGGTGCTTTTTCGCGAATATTAATAGCCGAAGTTGATCCTTTAACAGCCAACACTTTTGTACCTTTTTTCAAATCATCGATGCTTTTAATTTTACTGCCTTTTTTCACAAGAAGAGACTGTCCAGCTTGAAAATACACATCCGTAAAATCCACTTCTTTTTTACGTTCGTCTGTAATAGTCATTGTCGCAACAACAGCGTCAATATCTCCTTTTTGAAGAAGAGGAACCCTTGTTTTGGACGTAACTTCTTTAAATTCTACCTTGTTTTCATCTCCTAAAATCTCTTTAGCCAACTGCTTGGAAATATCAACGTCAAAACCTTCTACTTCACCCGTCTTCGGATTTTTTAATCCAAACAACCGAGTATCATTTTTGACCCCAATGACGATTTTCCCTCGGTCTTTGATTTCAGTGAGAGCATCTTTTTTAGCTGACGACCCACTCGTTTCTTCACTTTTCCCTCCGCAAGCTGCTAACATCATAGCCGCTGCTAATGAAAGCACAGCTGCCTTTAAAAACGTTTTTGATTTCTTCATGTTACTCCCCCTATTAAACAATTAATGATTTAAAATACGGCTAAGAAATAAGCGAGCCCTTTCTTCTTGCGGGTTTTCGTAAAACTCAGCCGGAATTGCCTCTTCTAAGATTTTTCCTTGATCCATAAATACAATGCGGTCTGCTACTTCTTTTGCAAACCCCATTTCATGAGTTACTACTACCATCGTCATTCCTTCTTTAGCCAATGTTTTCATGACATCTAGCACTTCTCCAATCATTTCTGGATCAAGGGCAGAGGTAGGCTCATCAAAAAGCATAATCTCTGGTTTCATCGCGAGTCCCCTCGCAATGGCTACACGCTGCTGCTGGCCGCCTGAAAGCTGGGATGGATAAGCATTAGCTTTTTCGCCAATTCCTACTTTATCTAAATAATATAGAGCTGTTTTCTTAGCTTCTTCGGAAGACTGTCCCAGTACTTTCATAGGTGCTAAAGTGATATTTTCTAAAACCGTTTTGTGCGGATATAAGTAAAAATGCTGAAACACCATACCTATATTGCGGCGCAGTTTATTAATATTTGTTTTTTTATCCGCAACCAATATATTATTTACGGTTAACTGTCCATCAGATATTGTTTCTAAATAATTTATGCATCGGAGTATCGTACTTTTACCTGAACCCGAAGGTCCAATTACGACGACCACTTCGCCTTTTTCAATGGTTAAATTGATATCTTTTAATACGTGAAAATCACCGTAATATTTATTCACCCTGTCAAAAACAATCATTTTCCCCCTCCTAATCTGTGAAAAATAATGAATATTTAAATTTTTGAAATATTTAAAATATATTAAAAATTATATTCTTACCCTTAAAATAAAGTCAATAGTTGACAAATTATCTCTTTTTTGTAATCAAAATGAACTATCTTCAAATAAAATATGCTAGAAAAGTAAAAGGTTTTGTCGGCATTTTCCAATATGTAAGCATACATTCGCTGGGCTGAAGGTACTTGTATAAGCTTAATCAATAGATTATATTAGTTAACGCATATCTTTATACGAATTGTCCTTCATTTTTGTGAGGCAGTTCTCTCTAATCATCCTTCTTCCTAATTATTTGTCTACATTTTTTATTATATTAATATATAATTTTCTTAGCAGTAAATTTATAAAAAAAGAAATTACAAGCTTCTAGTCATGTTAGAGGTTCTGACATAAATATAGTAAAATTATATTATTCCTCTAAAAAAACACGCTTTGTTAGCGTGTGTGGTCTGTTATATTTTCGGGAATCATTTGCAAATGAGGATAGTCTTTAAAACCTTGCCACTCTCCTCCCCATTCGAACCCTAAATTTTTTGCTATGTCTACAACTTCCATCCAATCAGATTGATTGTTATTATTGCCGTTATATTCCATGTCCCAAATGACTCGTCCATCTTTTAACTGAATAGTGAAATCAATAGCTAATCCATAATTGTGATAAGATTGGCCGCCTTTTGAATAGGTCACAATATCGCCTTCTTCCGTCCTGCCTTTTGCATAAAGCTTATTTTGTTCTTCTTTTGAACGGAAACCTTCCGTGATTACAATTGAAATTCCTTGGTCACTTGCTTTTTGAACAAGTTCATTTTTCTTTTCTTCTAAGACAGGATGCAACTCAGTTGCTCCTGAGAAATCTTCTAACGTTGGACCTGGCTTTAATTCATCTCGAAACAAAAACACTAGGTTTACCGCTATTGCAACTATCAAAGCTATTCCTAATTTTTCAAGAACGTTCATCTATATAAAGTCTCCATTCTTTTATGTTATTACTTAGATAAAATCATATCGAATTTCATTTTGTTGTCCAATAAAAGAGCTGTAGGGTTCAAGAAATGCCCCTATATTTTTTCGTTTTTTATCTATTTTCACCATTTTTTCACTATTGGTGGTTACATTAACAATTGTGGACAGCTCTGTACCACATCCCTATAACTTTTAAGGAGTGACAACAGCATGAAAAAGAAACTATTCGGTTATATCATGGCAAGCGGTTTAACATTAGGAGTTATGGCCGCTGCAAATTCCACGGCATTTGCAGCAAGCAAAGATGAAACAAACTCTTCAACAGTTGTAGAGCGAACAAATGGCAGTACAACAAATACAGATGATGCAACAAAACAAAAAGTTGATGATATTATGAAAAAAGCGCAGGAAAAATTACAAAAACTCGGCGTAAGCTTGCCTCAGCACAAAGACGGTCCCTTCAGCAATCTAGATGCGGCTACTAAGAAAAAAGCCAAAGCTATCATGGATCAGCTTCGCGACGGCACGCTGACTAAGGAACAAGCTGAGGCCAAATTAAAAGAACTCGGCGTCCAACTTCCTGCTAAAAAGAAAGATTTTCTAAATGGATTAGATGCTGAAACAAAAGCTAAAGCTGAAACCATTTTAGAAAATGCAAAAAAAGAAATTCAAAAGCTTGGCGTCACAATGCCATTTGAAAAGCACGAGCATACAGCTCAATAACTAAAAAAGCTACTTGGCTCTCAACAGCCAAGTAGCTTTTTTTATGATGCAGTTTTTTGTCTCACTAACGTCATGTACACACCTAATGCTAATAAATCACAGACCATAATTACAATGCCCATCGGCAAAGCATTTTGCCCTCCTCCAAGTCCAACAAGAGGAGCTACAGCTGCTCCGAGCAAGAACGGAAGCAATCCTAGAAGCGCTGAAGCACTTCCCGCATTAGAAGCTTGATTTTGCATAGCAAGTGAAAAAACAGTTGTGTTCACAATTCCTACGCTTGATACAACAAAGAAAAGCAAGATGCAGACCAAAACAACTGATGTGTGAGTAGCAATCACGACCACTAAAAGCACGCTTCCAACGGCTGCTTGAAACAATCCATAAATAAGAAGAGTAGCTTCTTTTACTTTACCCGCTAAACGTCCTGTCACTTGAGTAGCTATAATTAGTCCAAGGCCGTTAATAGCAAAAACAAAGCTGAACATCTGCGGAGACAGTCCATAAATGTCTTGAAGGACAAATGTAGAACCTGAGATATAAGCAAACATAGCACTCATAATAAAACCTTGCGCCAGCGCATATCCCACGAAGACACCATCTTTTAGTAATACGCCAAACGTACGAAGTACTTCTGTTAATCCACCTTCTTTACGACGTTCGACCGGCAGCGTTTCTTTTAAACCAAATAAAACGGCAAAAAACATTAGTGCACCAATCACGGCTAACACACCAAATACTCCGCGCCACGACATAACCGTCAGCAGCTGTCCACCGGCAACCGGAGCCAAAATAGGAGCTAAACCATTTACAAGCATAAGCATGGAGAAAAACTTTGTTAAATCCGAACCTGAAAACAAGTCTCGCACGCTCGCTCTTGAAATAACCATTCCTGCTGCTCCTGCCATACCTTGAACAAATCGTAAAACAATAAAAATCCAAATAGACGGCGCAAACACGCATAAAATAGATGCAATCGCATAGGTGATTAATGCTGCTACAAGCGGCTTTTTCCTTCCGCGAATATCACTGAATGGCCCCATTACCACTTGCCCAAATGCTAAGCCCAATAAGCAAGCTGTCAGACTGACCTGTGCTAAAGAAGCTGAAGTATTCAATTCTCTAGCAAGCGTCGGTAGCGCTGGCAAATACATATCGATTGATAACGGGCCAAATGCGCTCAGTGAACCCAAGATTAAAATAAATAAAATTCGATTTCCTCGGCTTAAAGACATTCCTTGGGAAATACTTTGCTGATTCATCTATTGTTGTCTCTCCCTTCAGCAGTTTTACAATATTCTCATCTTAAACCCTCCAGCTACTGGATAGTCAAGACGTAATTCGAAGCTGAATTTCCGTCAGCCGCTCTTCTTCATGATGAGAAATAAATGAATCTACAATTCGCCGAATTAAAAAAGGACCTTCTGCTTTGTATCCTTCCGCATGGATAAAGCTCAGTAACGCATCATAATAGACTCCTGTTGTATCTCTCTTTTCTCTCATATAAATAGATGCATAATTGCCTTCAGGTATTAACGTAACGAGTTCATGCTTAAAAGAAACATCGCTTTCTACTAATAAAAAAATGCCATCGTAATCTGTAAATTGGCGTTTTTTCGTGTTTTCTACCGATAGCATAAATCCTACTTTCCCAATCATAATCGGGGTAATATGACTAATTTTCTTTTTTAAATCACGGAGAACACTTTCAGTCCCATCTAACGTACCTACCTCTGCTTTTACTTGAACAACTTCACGAGAAGGAAGGTGTTTAATGAACGGGACTCCTATTTGTTTAATATGTCTCGTCTGTTCTAATTCCTTCATTCGAGTTGTTAACTGCGCATTCACTCTTTGAAGGTGACGAATTTTTTCTTTTGTTACCTGCTGATATTCCGCTAAGGTCCCAATAAATTCATCCAAACTGCTGTGCTCCATCTTTCTTTTAATTTCTTTTAACGGAACTCCCATCAGCTTTAAATAGACAATGATATCTAATTTCTTAAATTGTTCTAACGTATAATAACGATATCCGGTTTGCGAATCAACTTCGTAAGGCTCGAACAGACCAATTTCATCATAATAGCGAAGTGTTTTAATCGGAATATCATGCAGTCTGGCCATTTGCCCAATTGTAAATTTGTTTTGCACTATGAGTTCACCTTCTTTATGTAAAGCTGCTTGTACTTACAGCAAGCAACAGCGTCATTCTCGTCATTTATTTAATCCTTGTACAAGCTCTTCCATAATAAGATGTGCAGGCAGTTCTTTTGCCATTGTAAATCCGGTTCCTGCCCACAAAGAAGTATACTCTGGATTATTCATTTGTGTAGCTTTTGTTCGAATAGGCTTTGTCATGTAATGAATATGAGGGTAGGCAGATGGTGCCGATTTATCATAGGAAATAAAAAAGGCATTCACAAATCCTCTAGCACGTTTCCCTGTAAAAGCTCTTGTAACTCCTGTTTCATTAAAACGCTTTTGAAGAATGCTTTCTTTATGAAGAGCACTCGCTCCGCTTTCTGAACAACAAATAAAAGCCGTACCTAACTGTGCAGCAGATGCCCCTTCTTGTAACACACTTTTAATGTCAGACCCCGTCATCAACCCTCCTGCAGCAATCAATGGCTTTTTAGTGATTAGGCGAACTTCTTTTAGCAAATTTACAAGCGAGTAATCCACCGAACTCTCTAAAAAAGTAGACCGATGGCCGCCGGCTTCAATTCCTTGCAAACATAGCGCATCTGCTCCTGCTCTTAAAGCCACTTCCCCTTCTTCAGGTGTTGTAATCGTAACGAAAACACGGCTTCCAATTTCTTTTAAACGTTCTATAATCTCTCGATCCGTGCACCCAAATGTAAAGCTCACAGCAGGGACTCGATGTTTTTGAATGATGTCGAGCTTAGCATTCCATTCATCATCGTCATTCTTTGGTATACCAACTTGACATTCCAAATATTCAGCTGCTTTTGACAGTTCTTTTTGATAACAATCAAGTGCTTCAACTGCTACTTTTTCATTTGTCGGAACAAACAAATTCACTCCATAAGGTTTTTTCGTAAGTGAGTGCATCTCTATAATTTCCTGCTCCATTTCACGCGCACTTTTATATCCCGCAGCTAAAAACCCTAGCCCTCCGCTATTGGATACAGCTGCAGCTAGTTTAGGCGTCGAAACTCCTCCTGCCATGGGAGCTTGTACAATTGGATATTTACATATATTTTCCACACTTATCACCTCACCCTTTTTATGCATTCTCTCTTCATTTTACTATAACTCCAGAAAAAAAAGCCCTCCAAAAGGGCTTTTTTTCCATATATACTTTCTTTTACAAAGGGACTCTCACGCAAAAAAACAACCATTGCCTGATTGTTCTTTGATCAGGTCTGATTTTCTACATCAATTACTTATAGTGTAGGAACTTTACACAAACAGCTTCTGGAACCGTAACGTTAGATTGAAGAAGCGTTAGTTTTCCACTTTCTTGGTCTCTTTCAAACAGTACCAAGTTTCCTGTTTCTTGATTAGACGCTACAATGAATTGTTCGGTTGGATCCAAAACAAAATCGCGCGGCCAGTCGCCTTCAGTGCCTGTCCATTCTACGAATGTTAACTGTCCAGAATCCTGATCTACTTTGAATGTTGCAATCGAGTTATGTCCACGGTTTCCTGCATAGACAAAGCGGCCATCTGAAGAAATGTGGATAGCACTCCCTTGATTATTTTCTGTAAAATCAGCCGGAATCGTTGAAATAGCTTGTTGTTGAGTAAAGCTTCCTTTGCTTTCGTCATAAGTTAAAAATAAAACTTCGGAGCTGAATTCTGTCATTGCATACGCATAGCGGCAATTTGGATGGAACGTTAAATGTCTAGGGCCTGAACCAACAGATGTAGAAAGGCTGCTGACTTCCTTCAATTTATTCTCTTCCACCTCATATGTCACAATTTCATCAATCCCCAGGTCTACAACGGCCACGTGCTTTTCTCCAGGAGTAAAATCCGCATAATGTACATGTGGTTTTCCCTTTTGTCCTTTTTTGAGGTCTGAATGAGGATGTTCCACTACCGATGCTACATATTCAATTTCTCCTGTTTCTTCATTAACAGAATACGTCTCAACGCTCCCTTTATGAAAATTAGCAGATAAAACAAGCGTATTATCTTCATTCACTGAAACGTAGCAAGGAGGCGCGCCGTCTAGCAGCTGTTTGTTTACAAATTTTAGTTGCCCTGTGTTTGGATCAATCTTAAAAGCAGCTACTCCGCCTTTTTCTCCTTCTTTAATAACTGTATAAAGATGTTCATTGTCTTTGCTTGCATTTAAGTATGTAGGATTTTCAATTTTAGCCACTGCTTTTACTTCTACAATCTTTTTAGCCTTCGTATCTAACGTAAATGTATAGACACCTTCACTGCCTGCTTTTGTATATGTACCTGCAAATCCAATAAATTTTCCATGTTCACTCATTTTCCTATACCCCTCCTAAAGAATTGTTTTGTTTCATTTATTTTACTATATCACACCGCATTTGTTATAGAGAATGCTCCAATTCAACGTTCATTTATCAGTTTTCCCTATATACCTATCGTCAAACCCTTCCTTTTTAAGCCTGCATCTTGCATTTTCCTGCCATTGGGCGTTATGATTAAGGATGATTTTATATCGCCAAATGGCAGATGGCTTCTATATTTCTTAGATTTTCAAATAAAGAAGAATGAACTGATGGATAGTCGACTTCCATCGCTATAACCGCTGCTTAACTTTTTTCGTAAAGTTACATCAAAAAAGGAGTGAACAACAATGATCACATTAAAAAGTGAACGCGAAATTAATTTAATGCACGAAGCAGGTAAATTATTAGCTTCTTGTCATAAAGAAATCGCTAAAATGATCAAACCAGGCATAACAACAATGCAAATTGATAAATTTGTTGAAGAGTACTTAGCAAAGCACGGAGCAACGCCGGAACAAAAAGGATACAAAGGATATCAATATGCAACGTGCGCTTCTTTAAATGATGAAATTTGCCACGGTTTCCCAACAAATAAACCGTTAAAAGACGGTGATATCGTAACCATTGATATGGTTGTAAATTTAAACGGAGGTTTAGCAGATTCTGCATGGACTCATACCGTCGGAGACATTTCAGACGAAGCACAGCGTCTAGTAGATGTTACATACGAAGCGCTTTTAAAAGGAATCGAGCAAGCACAGCCAGGAAATCGCACAGGTGACATTGGCCACGCTATTCAAAGCTATGTAGAAGGCGAAAAATTCTCTGTGGTACGCGACTTCACAGGACACGGAATTGGAAATACCATGCACGAAGCGCCTACAATTCTTCACTACGGAAAAGCTGGCAAAGGTACACGTTTAAAAGAAGGTATGGTTATTACAATTGAGCCAATGGTAAACGCGGGTACATGGCATTCTAAAATGGATAAAAACGGCTGGACTGCCCGTACAACAGACGGTAAATTATCCGCTCAATTTGAACATACACTTGCGATTACTAAAAACGGTCCTCTTATTTTAACAGCACATTAAAAAAACAGCCCTTTTGAGGCTGTTTTCTTAATGTAGAGGAAATTTAATAACAAAAACTGTGCCGCGGGAAGAAGTAGATAATAATTTGATCTGTCCTCCGTGGCTTTCTAGAATACGCTGAGCAATTGGCAGACCAAGACCTGTTCCACTATCTTTTGAAGTGGAAAACGGCTGGTACAGCGACTGCTGCATATGCACAGGAATTCCTTTTCCAGTATCCTCAATATATAGACAATACCTATCTTCATGGACCTGCGAGTAGATTGTAATGACTCCTTCTCCATCCATAGCTTCCATACTGTTTCGAATTAAATTATGAAGAACTTGTTTGATTTGTTTTTCATCTACCTTTAGTATATACGGCTGCAATTTCACATCAAATATAAGCTTATCTTTTTCTGTAAATTTGCTTGAGTGAGTAATCAAAGGCAATAGCTCATTAATAATATCCTGCATGCTGACTTTTTTCATCACCGGAGTTCCTGGTTTTGATAACAACAGCATTTCTTCAATAATATAATTGATCCTCTCTAGCTCTTTCATAAGCAGAGGCAGGTAAAAACGCTTTTTCTCCTCATCAGAAAGAGACTGATTCATAAGAGATATAAATCCATGAATCACGGCGAGCGGATTACGAATCTCATGAGCAGCTCCGGCTGCCACTTCTCCAACCAGGGCAAGTTTCTCAGACTGATGCATTCGCTTTTCTAATTCTTCGGTATCCGATATATCAATGAAATAAAAAATTCTTCCGATGCTTTCGTTCTTCTCATTAAACAGCTGCGTTTGAGAGACTAAAAAGCAATAGCACGTCTCTTTCGTTCCAAATAACACTTTTTTATTTTCGTGAATTTCTCCCGAATTCAACATGCTCCAAAATTCAGTATTATATTCAGGACATTCCTCCATATACCTGCAAATATCCTTTTCGTCGAGATCTAAAAACTGCTTTGCTGAGGTATTGGCAAATATACTATTTGTCTCATCTTCCATTGTGATAATTCCAACAGGCAGTGAATTTAAGATCTGCTGGCGATACGCTTTATCTTTAATGATTTTCCAAAATGAATCTTCTAAACTAACCGACATTTGATTGATAGAAGTCGAAAGCTGCTTCAGCTCGATTTGCTTTGTGCCTTGAAGAACAAGGCCGTATTCTCCGTCCGCAATATCATTCACTTTTTCAATCATTTGTTCAATTGGTTTCGTAAGGCTCGCACTCATACGATAAGAAACATACAGAGAAACCACAATAGCACTTACTGTTAAAATCAATAGTAAAATTAATGAATCTTTAATAATGACAGACAGTGTATCTGATAGTGTATCAAGTGAATCAACCGTCTCTTCTTTTGAACTATTAATATCTTTTTTCATCTGATACAGGTCCGGCAAATAATTTCCCTTAAGATACTCTTGTGCTCCTTTTACATCTCCGTACTTCAGCAGTCCTTGCACGTTATTAGAAATCTTAAAATCCAGCAGCTCAATTTTTTCTTTCAGTGGAATCAACGATTTTGGCACAGGCTGCTTATATCTTTCATTGTTTTCAATAACTCGTGTATCATATGATTGATATTCTTCTATCAAAGAGACAGTGGGGTTCTTTAGATTATTTTTTACAATGTATTCTTTTATGTTCAGCTGCTCTTCCCAATAAGAAAGCCACACCATTTGGGGAACATCTTCATCTTTAATTTCGTTGCTTACATGATTCATTTTATCAATGGCATGCACTAAAACTAAAGAGAACCCGCTTAACATGAATGTAATCAAAAGAAGAATCGTTAATATTTGGCTACGGAATGACATGTTGCGAAATAATTGATTCATAATCATCTCTTTCTTTTTCATAGTTACTTCGGCTGTGTAGACATTCTAACTTTCGAATATAAAATTTGTTTTTCCTGTTTACTGTACATCGGTCCAAAAGGCGCTAGTTTATAAACACCGTCCCTGGCGTCAAGTTTGACTTCTCCAGATGGAAGACCTTTTTTACTGAAATAGTCTTTCATAATCACGTTGTAAGCTTGAGGAACATCATTTATCACACTTGTTAAAATAACAGACCTACCCATGTACGCCTGATCATCTAAATATCCTATTACGTACATTCCTTGTGTTTTCGCTTCTTGAATAACTTCTTGATTATACGAATTTCCTTTAGTATAGACGATATCGACACCTTGATCTTTTAACTCACGGAGCAGCTTTACTGCTTTTGCTCCATCGTCTCGGCTGTTTACAACTCGATAATAAAAAGCAATCGATGAATCATACGCTTTGATTCCTTGTTCAAATCCTGGATTCTTTTCTTTTGCAAATGTATCGATTAATCCAATTTTTTTCGTTTTTGTCTTCATGGCAGCTGCCGTGCCTGCCAGATGCTCTATTTTTGTTTGATCAAATGTATATACAGTTTGGTTTTTATACCTTGAAGTACCGTGAATGGTGACGAAATGAACATGAGGATACTTAGGAGCGAGTTCTGTAAAAACGGTAGAAAATTCTCTTCCATGTCCAATTACGACTTTTGTTCCATTTTGAATAACTTTTTCAGCAGCTTCCTTCATTTTTTGGTTCGTATTTACTTCGCTAATAACTTGAGCCGAAACAGGGTACTGCTGCTCAATGTTGATTTTCCCTTTATAAGCTAGACTGCCCCAGCTTTGATCTGTCAGTACATCAGAGGTGAGAATTGCAACGCTTGTGTTTTCTACTTTTTTTGTAGTTTGCTGACTTATAATCCCATGTGTTTTCGAAATAATAATAATTAAAAACGAAGCGACAGCAATCAGGGCAAGCAATAAAATCAGCCTTAACTGTCTTGATCGTTGCATAGACCTTCTCCTTTTTGTTTAGCATACTTTCATTATATAAAAAAAGCAGCTAAAAAGACTACATCTTTAACGAAATTCCAACTTTTTTCGACATTTCTTTCATATCTTACCTTTTTTAACACTTTCACTCCAAAAGAAAAGCAGAAAACATCTGTTTTCTGCTTCTGCCTTCAATCTTCATCTTTTACGTCCATATCTTCAGGGATAGGCTCATTTAGATACTCTTCAATTTGTTTTTTGTACTTTTCCATTTGCTCTAAGTGGGTGTTAAACTGCTCTTTATTTAATAAGTAGTTTTCACCATCGAATATAGCTCGTACTTTTCCTTCTTGAATCAATTTCTTCACGTACTCTTCGGGAAAAGATAGATATTCCGCTGCTTCTTTTATTGTTAAATACATCTTGCTCCACCTTTTTATACGTTGTAGTGTACCTCTTCTGTAGCTTTAACCATTAACTCATACTGACGCAAGCGAAGCTGGAATAATGTTAACGGATCATAGTAAGCTTCAGGATTGGCTTTCATATGACTTAACACGTCTTGATTTTCATTAATATGCGCCTGTGTTTCTTCAATCGTTTCTTTTAGAACCTCTTTTGGCTTTTCAAAGAATAATTCAATATCAACTTCTAAATTTTTCTCAAACAAATTAAACTGCATAAAAAACTTTGTTAGCATAGATTCTGTAATATCGTGATATTCTTGACTTTCAATGTACTTTTTATATTGATTATAAAGCAGCGTTTGGTTTTGAAGAATTGAAGAAAACAGTTTTCCTGCTCCTTTTAACAAGAGCTGCGTTGGATTAACGCGAAGTAAAATATTTTCTTCATCCAGCTGAACGCGATTAGCCATACGATTAACGTCGCGTCGCCAGTCATCCAGCACTTTAAAATCGCAGGCTAACGTTAATTTTTGCTCATTGTACATTTTATTTAATGACTCTGCTACTTCTTCAATATCTACTTGACTCGCAATCAGCTCTTCATTTGATGTAGCAATCCAGTCCTTTAAAGAAATGCGGAACTTAGGTAGGACATCTTGCTGCAAATGCTCTTCCACGCGCATATTCATTTGCTTATTCAGCTCAATATGAACCGTACTAAAATCACTGTCTTCCTTCACTAATTCTGAAGACTTTTTGAGTAAACGAGGAATTTTATTTTTTAGCTTTTTGCTAATATCCTCTTTGATGCCGTGATAAGCCGAAACAATACTAATCGCTTTTTCTTGTTCTAAGTCATCCACTCGATGCAAGAAGCCATTTAATCTCACAAGCATATCTTCGTTCCATTTAATACTTTCAATCAAATGATTTTCTGTTTGATTTCTCTTCTCCACTAAGCTCTTTAGCATGCTTTGAATGAAGAACAGAAGTCTGCGCGCACGCTCTTCTACTCCAACGTCGTTTGGATCGTAATAGAAATTAGCTTTAATAAATTGAGCCAAGTCTCCGTGGTGCTGACTCGATACGTAGTGAGGCGTATAGGCTAATACATGTGCCTGCGGGAAATCAGCTCCAATGCTTGCTTCAAATTCTTTTGTGATTCGCTCAATCGTTGCTTGATTATAAAGACTGTCCATATTGTTGATGACAAAATGAACTGGCGTATTTGGCGCATGCTCTTTAATCTCCAGCAATAATTCTCTTTCTTCGTCAAGCAGCGATTCTTTTGCATCAAGCACAAACAGTAAACCATCTACTAAAGGAGCATATTTAAATGCATCCTGCTCACGTGCCTCTTGTTCTGTAAAGCTTGGCGTAACAATGCATGAACAATTATGCTTATCAAGGAACCCAAAAGGCTTTTTCACTTCTACAAGCGCCTGGTGAGGAGATTGCTCCGCTCCATCAATCGTTTCCATCGGAATGATTTCTTGATTAGCGATTTGCTGGATAGATTCTTCTTCTTCATGAATGAACACAAAGGTTGTTTCGTGATTTTGCGGTACCTTTTCTTCTGTAATCGATCCCACAAATGACGAAGTTGCGGCATTTGTTCCTGTAATTAATAAGTGTGTCGTATGAGCGTCTAATAGAAAATCTACCCACCATTTAAATGTGTGCCCCACTTCTAAACCATTTTCATTGGCCCATTTAATAATGCCATGGCAAAGCTTGTAGTGATATTCGAGACCATCAATGTCGTTACGCGCCTCAAAAATTAATCTGCCTGCATTTTCGATGGTGATTGTATCAATAGTTGACGGAAACTTTTCATTCCATGACAGCACGGCTGCAGACGGAAATAATGCACGTGACTTATTTGTAATTTTAAGCCAGTTTGTTAATACGTTTGGAATGACTTCATGCAATTCTTTTACAGAATGATCACTTTCCATTAAGTCAGTGTACGTCTCTTGATAAAGAGTTGAAATCTCTTGCCAATAATCATAGAGGCCCACTTCAATATTCAAGAAAATATCATTGATGGTTTTAATCCAAGCAAGATAAGGAGGCTGGCTCTTATATTGTTTCCATAAAGCTGAGACAAGCTGTTTGAAATACACTTGATCCACTTTGTAAAATGCAATCATCACTTGATAAAAATAGTTAGGGATAAAGTTTGTTGTATATCCTTTATCTACGTAAGCCTTTAATACCGCAAACCAATTTAGCGATTCTGTTCGAATACACTCATCTACTGCAAGCTCTACTGCGCTATTAAAATCTTCTTGCTCTTCATAAAATCTGCGCGCAATCGCCGTGACGTTTGGATAATCCGGCTGAGAAGCAACCAGCTCGTTAATGACTTCATAAGCTCGTTCAATATTGTTATGGTCCGTATAAAGTGAAAACAGCTTTAGCGCTATTTCAGCTTTTAATACTTTTGAATCCGTTTCAATGGATAAGTAAAGCTCTTCAGCGAGCGTAGACAACCCCAGTTCATAATGCGCGTCGGCTGTATTTTTCTTCGCCCACAGCTTAAATTCGCCATTTACATTCTCCCACTTAAAAATCGCGGACTCAAAATCTTGATTATGAAAATACACTTCTCCCTGCGCTAAGCGAATGAGCGATAAGTCGTACCACTCTTTTTGCTGCTCTTCGTAGTAAGCTTGTCCAAGGACTTTTACAGGCGGCTGATTTTCATTTTCTTGCATAAACGTTTCGTAATATTTCTTTTTGGTTAACTGATATTCTACCGTCATATAGTCTCTCCTTTTTGATGTCAATGTTTTATGTACTCTATCAAATTCCCTTTTTTATACTTTTCATACACGATATTTTCTTACTCATATTTTACGCAAAAAAAGCCTCAAGAACTACTCTTAAGGCTTTTTTTATAACTTTTATACTATAAAAATGGCTATTTATCATAAATCGGCGCTGAAATAACAGATAAATTAATAGGCATCCCGTCGAAACAGCCCCATTACCTCTACCGTTTCCGTAATATTCACGAAAGCTTCAGGATCAACCGATTGAATTAACTGCTTGAGGTTTGCAAGCTCATAGCGTGAGATGACCGTCATTAATATTTTACGGTCTTCTCTTGAATAAGCACCTTCACCATTCATTAACGTCACCCCGCGCACTAAATTGGTAAGAAGCTGCTGCTTCATTTCTTCGCCTTTTCTCGTAATAATGGTTAACGTGAGCTTAATATGGCGAGTATGAATCGCATCCACTACTTTTCCTGTGACGAAAATCGAAAGCATCGTATATAAAGCCGCGTCCCAGTTCACAAAAAAACCTGAAACAAATACAACCACGGCATTCATCGCTGATAATATAGCGCCAAGCGGAAATTCTTTTTTATGCGTAAGAAGCATCGCAATAATATCAAATCCACCTGTCGAAGCTGACTGACGAAAAACAAACCCTACACCAATTCCAGTTAAAACTCCTCCAAAAACAGCTGACAGAATAGGGTCTGTACTAACAGCTCTCAAGGGAATCACGTATAAAGCAATTGATAAAGCCACAACGGACAGCAGCGTATGTAAAACAAACCGCTTTCCTAACTTCATAAAACCAATAATTAAAAGGGGTAAATTCAACAAAAAATTCATTGTTCCCGTGCTTGCAGGCGTTAAAATTCCTATAATCATAGCAATACCGCTAATACCGCTGCTTAGCACTTTATGGGGGATTAAAAACCAATTGTATGCAAATCCAATTAACACAGAACCCGCTATAATAGCAATTGCTCTATACATGATGTCCCTTCACCTCTTACCACAAATATAATGTTTTCATTTATTGCTTCTTTATTATAATTCCTAAAATATTGAAAACCTTAAAAAAAGTATATTCAGAAATTTGCTGTGTTGGTGGGGTGGACAAACGGCCAAATAAAACGGACATAAAAGCAATTAGTGCTTTTATGTCAAGCTTTATCTGCTTTTGTATGAGCGCTCTAACTTTACCTTTTTCGTGCTTATTTAAAATAAAAAAGCTGCTTTCTTTACTAAGATAGCAGCTTTAATGAAGAGTTATTTTAATTTTAATACCGCCACATTCTCCACATGCGTCGTGTGTGGAAACATATCAACAGGCTGCACTTCAACCGTCTCATAGCCACCTTTTTCTAAAATAGCTAGATCACGTGCAAGAGTTGCTGGTCCGCATGAAACATAGACCACTTTTTTCGGTTTCATGTCGATGATGGTATTCAAAAGGGCTTCGTCGCACCCTTTTCGCGGTGGATCTACGACGATGACGTCCGCTTTGATGCCTTGTTTGTACCAGTTTGGAATGACGACTTCTGCTTCGCCTACTTCAAATTCAGCGTTGTGAATACCGTTTAGCTCAGCGTTGCGCTTTGCATCTTCAATAGCTTCAGGAACGATTTCAACGCCATATACTTTTTTCGCTTTTTGAGCGAGAAATAACGAGATTGTTCCGATTCCACAGTAGGCGTCAATTACCGTTTCTTCTCCTGTTAAGTTTGCATACTCAAGCGCTTTGTCATAAAGCACTTTCGTTTGCTCAGGATTTACTTGGTAGAATGATTTTACTGAAATGGCAAATTTAACATCACCGATATAGTCGTAAATATATTCTTCTCCCCAAAGTACGTTCGTTTGATTCCCTAGAATGACGTTTGTGCGCTTGTTATTGACATTCTGAACAATTGATTTGACGTTCGGCACAGCTTCAATAATGTCTTCTACAATGCGCTTTTTGTTTGGCAGCTCAGCTGTACGAGTCACAATTACAACCATAATTTCACCCGTTACAAGTCCGTAGCGCGCCATGATATGACGAAGCGTACCTTTATGTTTTTGTTCCTGGTAAGCAGAAACTCCATGCTTTTCACAGATTGATTTGACAGCTTGAACAACATCATCATTTGCCTGCTGCTGAATCAAACAGGCATCCATATTAATGATGTCGTGGCTTCGCTGCTGATAAAACCCAGCGACCAAACCGCCTTCTCGCTCTGCTACGGGAACTTGAGCTTTGTTTCGGTAGCGCCAAGGATCGTTCATTCCTAACGTCGAATGGACCGGAACATCAGGTAAGTGACCAATTCGCGCCATGACGTCTTTTACTTGCTTTTGTTTAAATTGCAGCTGTCCTTCATAGCTTACATGCTGCAGCTGACAGCCTCCGCACAGCTTGTAGACCGGACAGGGTGCTTCAACACGCTGTTCACTAATTGTATGGTGCTTGATGATCTTGCCAAACGCATAGCCTTTTTTTACTTTAATGACTTTTACTTGGCCGCTTTCGCCAGGCAGCGCATTTTGAACGAAAATAGGAAATCCGTTCACTTTCGCTACACCCGCTCCGTCATGCGTTAAATCTTCAAACGCAACATCTATATATTCATTTTTTTCTACAGGTGGTTTTAATTTTTCCATTTATCGTTACATCCTTTTAGTCATTTGAAAATGCTGAACTGATTGTACCATAAGAGCGAAAGCCAAACAAAGAAAAGCATGAAAAAAGATCGCAATTAGGCGATCTCATTTTTTTCCATCAATTCAGCTGTTGCTTTTGGAACAAAGATTTCTACATGGCGATATAAGTTTACAAATTCCCCAGGCAATAACCCTCCGTACTCGCCATCTAGATTTAGCTGCATTTTATCATTCGTATGAATTTTAACACGGTTCGCTTTTGTATAAATAATATGAGGATCATTGATATGTTCTCCTCGCAGCGCAAGTGTCGCAATTCGAATAAATTCAGCTAAATTTGCTTTCTTTAAAATAATTAAATCAAACATGCCGTCATCTAAAGAAGAATCTGGTGCCAGCTTTTCAAAACCGCCGACTGAGTTCGTTAAGGAAACGAGGAAGAACATAATCTCGCCGCCAAAGAATTTTCCGTCATACTCAATTTCAACAGATGTTGGTTTAATAGAAGGAAGCATTTCCATGCCTTTTAAATAGTAAGCTAGCTGTCCAAGCATTGTTTTTAACTTACTTGGCACTTCATATGTTAATTCAGTTAAACGGCCGCCTCCGGCGATATTTACAAAGTAATGCGTTTCTCCGTCGTTTGTTACACAACCTAAGTCAATTGGCTTCGTTACACCTTCTACAATGACATCAATAGCACCTTCAATCGTACGCGGTACATTAATGGCACGAGCAAAGTCATTTGTTGTTCCAACAGGAATAATACCTAGCTGCGGACGATAGTCTTGTCCAGCGATACCGTTTACGACTTCATTGATGGTACCGTCTCCACCAGCTGCAATTACAACGTCAAAGCGACGTTCTACTGCTACTTTAGCAGCTTCTGTTGCATCACCAGCGCAAGTTGTAGCATGACAAGATGTTTCGTAGCCTGCTTGCTCTAGCTTTTGCAAAACTTCCGGTAAGTTTTTCTTGAAAATTTCACGGCCCGATGTCGGGTTATAAATAATTCTCGCTCTTTTCATATTCATCATCCTAATAATGATAATTTGTCACAAATCTTTGCCTACTTTTATCAGTGAAAGAATGCCCCCTCACATTACATCATCAACAAGAGGGGGCATGAACAAACATATTATAAAGAAATTAACCTTGATATACAATATTCACGTTTCGGTTTTTATTCATACCTTCAGCGCGATCGCCCTTACTCATAATAAATGTGAGATGGATACCCACCTCACATTTAGTTATCAAATTTAGCGTTTATTAATTTCTTCTAAAAGAATTTTATTAACCATCGGTGGGTTCGCTTGGCCTTTTGAAGCTTTCATAATTTGACCAACTAAGAAGCCAATTGCACGATCCTTACCGTTTTTGAAATCTTCAATAGATTGAGGGTTTGCATCTAATGCATCTGTTACGAATTTACGTAAAGTTGCATCATCAGAAATTTGTACAAGACCTTTTTCTTTTACAATTTTCTTTGCATCTCCGCCATTTTCAATTAATTCTTTGAATACTTTTTTCGCAATTTTAGATGAAATTGTACCTTCTTGAATTAATTGAATCATACCAGCTAGGCCTTCAGGTGTTAATGCTACATCTGAAAGTTCTTTTTGGTTTGAGTTTAAGTAAGCAGAAACATCACCCATTAACCAGTTAGAAGATAGCTTCGCGTCTCCGCCTGCAGCAAGTGTTGCTTCAAAGAAATCAGACATTTCTTTTGTTAGCGTTAATACCATTGCATCATAAGCAGGTAAGCCAAGCTCTTCTACATAGCGCTTTTTACGAGCATCTGGAAGTTCAGGAATCGAAGCACGAACGCGCTCTTTCCACTCTTCGTCGATGTGTAATTCTAATAAATCAGGCTCTGGGAAGTAGCGATAGTCGTCAGATCCTTCTTTTACACGCATAAGAATTGTTTCACCCGTAGACTCATCAAAGCGGCGTGTTTCTTGCTCGATTAGGCCACCAGACAATAACACTTTTTCTTGACGAATTTCTTCGTGTTCAAGACCGCGGCGCACATAGTTAAATGAGTTTAAGTTCTTTAACTCAGCTTTTGTACCAAACTCTTCTTGTCCAACTGGACGTAAAGAAATATTGGCATCACAGCGAAGTGAACCTTCTTCCATTTTACAGTCAGATACGCCTGTATATTGAATGATTGATTTTAATTTTTCTAAATAAGCATATGCCTCTTCAGGGGAACGCATATCTGCTTCTGATACAATCTCAATTAGAGGTGTACCTTGACGGTTGAAGTCTACTAGTGAATAGCCATCGCCTGTATGCGTTAACTTACCAGCATCTTCTTCTAAATGAAGTCGGTTGATACGAATGCGCTTCGTTTCACCTTTAACTTCTACTTCAATCCAACCGTTCTCGCCAATTGGTTTATCAAATTGAGAGATTTGATAAGCTTTTGGGTTATCCGGATAGAAATAGTTTTTACGATCAAACTTTGTATCTGTTGCGATTTCACAGTTTAGCGCAAGCGCTGCTTTCATTGCAAAATCAACTGCTTCTTTGTTTAACACAGGTAGTACGCCAGGATAACCTAAGTCAATTACACTTGTGTTAGCATTTGGAGCTGCACCAAATGCGTTTGGACTTGCTGAGAAAATTTTAGATTTTGTCTTAAGCTCAACGTGTACTTCAAGACCAATAATCGTTTCAAAGTTCATCTTTATCTCACCCCTTACAGTGCTGGTTTCGCTTTATGATGCTCAGTTGCTTGTTCGAATGCATGAGCAACACGATAGATTGTGCTTTCGTCGAAATGCTTACCGATAATTTGTAAACCTAATGGCAATCCATTTGATAAGCCGCAAGGCACAGAAATACCAGGTACTCCAGCAAGGTTTACTGGGATTGTTAAAATATCGTTTGCATACATTGTTAATGGATCATCTGTTTTCTCACCAATTTTGAATGATGGAGTTGGTGTAGTTGGTCCAATGATAACGTCATAGTTTTCAAATACAGACTCAAAGTCTTGCTTGATTAACGTACGTACTTGCTGTGCTTTTTTGTAGTAAGCATCATAATAACCAGAGCTTAACGCAAATGTTCCAAGCATGATACGGCGTTTTACTTCGTTTCCAAAGCCTTCGCTTCGAGACTGCTTGTACATTTCGATTAAGTTCTCAGCATTATCTGTACGGTATCCGTAGCGAACGCCATCAAAACGAGATAAGTTAGCAGACGCTTCAGAAGAAGATAATAGATAATACGTAGCTAATGCGTATTTAGAGTGTGGAAGCGATACTTCTTCCCAAGTTGCGCCTAGTCCTTCTAACACTTTTAGTGCATCTAAAACAGACTGGCGAGCTTCTTCGCCCACACCTTCGCCTAAGTATTCTTTTGGAACAGCAATTTTAAGACCTTTTACGTCACCTGTTAAAGCAGATACATAATCCGGTACATCAACATTGGCAGAAGTAGAATCCATTGGGTCTACGCCTGAAATTGCTTGAAGTAAATATGCATTGTCTTCAACAGAATTTGTGATTGGTCCGATCTGATCTAAAGAAGATGCAAATGCCACTAATCCGTAACGAGATACGCGACCATACGTTGGTTTTAATCCGACAACACCGCAATAAGCAGCTGGCTGACGAATTGAACCACCTGTATCAGAACCTAAAGAAAACGGAACTTCGCCTGCTGCTACAGCTGCAGCGGAACCACCGCTAGATCCACCTGGTACGTAATCTAAATTCCATGGGTTGCGCGTTAACTGAAGACCTGAGTTTTCAGTTGAAGAACCCATTGCGAATTCATCCATATTTAATTTACCGATTGTTACCGCTTCAGCTGCCTGCAATTTTTGAACAACTGTTGCATCATAAATCGGATCAAAGTTTGCTAAAATTTTACTAGAGCAAGTTGTACGTAAATCTTTTGTGACAATATTATCTTTTACACCGATTGGCATACCAAATAATAAGCCAAATTCATCTTTTGTTTGTAATGCTTCATCTAGCTCTTTTGCATAAGCACGAGCATTGTCTTCATTAAGCGCTAAGAACGCACCTACTTTATCATCTACTTCATTAATACGTTTGTATGATTCGTCTACTAAATCTTGTACACGTACTTCTTTCTTGTGTAAAAGGCTATGTAGTTCTGAAAGTTTACGATCAAATAAAGACATCGTAAAGCCTCCTTCCTTATTCTAAAATAGTTGGTACTCGAATGTAGCCATCCTTGTGGTCTGGCGCATTTTTTACTACGTCTTCAATTGGTAAACCTTTAGCTGGCTTATCTTCACGCATTACGTTTTTCATATCCAATACGTGAGAAGTTGGTTTTACATTTGTAGTATCTAACTCATCTAACTGTTCTGCATATGTAATAATAGCATCTAATTGTTTTGTAAATAGTTCTGCTTCGTCATCCGTCACCGCAAGTCTCGCTAAGTTTGCAACGTGTTTTACTTGATCAACAGAAATTCTTGACATGTTCCTTCACCTCCGAATATTCGTCCCACTACAATATACTGATAATACCAAACTTCACTAGCAACAGGCAACATTTCTGAGACTAGTTCCTAAAATATTAAAAACCCCGCCAGACAAGACAGGGCTTACATTTATCACTTCTATTTTATACCAAATCTATTTCATTCAAACAACATTCCATACTTTTCCTTCGTCATAAAATATTTCTCTCTTGCATAGGTATAAAATAACCTTCTTTTTAGAAAAGATAGATAGAAAGAGAAACATGCTTTATATGAACACACCACCATGTTTTAATTTCACTAGTCTTTGGGAAAGTAAAGAAAACGAATAACTACTTTACCGTAAAAGAGGTGCTATAAAAATTGAATAAAATACTTATACAGTCAGTCATCCACCTGCGCCCAGTGTACCAGCAAAGCGGAAGATGGTTTGTATTAGATGAAGAATTCAAGTGGGATTTGCCCACCTTGCAAAAAGATGTTTTTGCTTGTTTAAATAAAACCTTTCATATTCCTATAATTTTTTGTGATTCATGTGAAGCCAATAAAATTGTCTCCGCTCTTGGAGAAGAAGAAGCAGAATACCTGCAGTTTGCATCAGGCGTCTACTGGCGAGAAGTTGGCATTATATTTATTTTTAAATTTGATAACTACCTCCCGCTTGTTGAAACTATTTTTCACGAGCTGCGTCACTATATTCAAGATCATATCCCTTATTATCAGAAAGAATTTGAGCTGGATAAAAAGCGCCCGTATGAAGAGCGGACAACCGAACAAGATGCGTTTGCGTTCGCTACTTACTATCTCGCTAAGTTTACGAGACAAAATCCTCACGCCATTCCTTCATAAGAGGCAATTTCATAGGAATAGAAAAAGACACTGCTCACGCAGCGTCTCTTTTGCTTACTCTTCGTAAATATGAACGAACGGCTTGTCTTCATCTGCTTTTCTAACAATGAGAGCTTCCGGTCCGCTTACTGAGTTAATAGAGATACTCGTTTCCATATATGAAGGGAAATGATCAAGCATTAAACCAGCAACGTACTGAGTAAATCCTACAATTTCACCTTTTCCGTAAAACTGTACGGGAATATCAATCGTCATTTTTTGAAGCTGTCCATCTTTGTAATACCCTTTCCCTACTACGCTTGTAAAGTTCGGGAAGTAGTCTTCGATTTGTGCTTTAAACTCATCAAATTTCATCGCATCATCTCGATGATCTTTCGTTGCATCTGATGATGGGAATAAATAATATTGCTCGTCTAAATTATCCCAGCTGCCAACGGCCGTATCATTTGAACCTGCATTTCCTACAGCTATAAAATTACCTGGTGTTAAAGAGGACTTAGCACTTTGTTTGAATAGCGCTACTCGAACTGGCACATTTTCTAAGCCTTTGATGTCGCGCATACGCTTAACAATCTCATCTGCCATTTGCTTTCCTTGGGCTTCAATCTGTTTATTTGTAAGCTTCACTTCACGGGCATAACCATTTTCTTCTGTATAATAATGAACAGAATTCATCGCTAAGCCAATTGTGACGCCTCCAAGTTTGACTTTGTCGTCTCCGTCTTGAATAAGGTAGTCTTGTTCAGTAATGTTCGCTAAGTACATTGGACTTGTTTCGTTACGAGTTTTCAAATCGCCTTTTTCTGTATCAATTGGGTTTAACCCGTTGTTTTTAATCTTCTTTTTCGCCGTATCATCTTTTGCTTTGCTTTGAAGATCTTTGAACTGTTTATCACTCAGCTTACGGCTTAACCATGAGCGAATGGTATCTTTATCAAGATACTGACCTTCTTGATACACATATTTTTTCGGAGAATAGCTATCTGTCGACAAGCGCATTAAGCCTGTTTCGAATTCTTGTGCATCCAAGCGGTTGTTTAAGTTAGCTGCCACTAAGCCCCTTGCTACTCCCGCTTTAAATGGAAGAATCGTTCGGTAATAATCATCTGAAATACTATACTTCGGAATAACTGCTTTTTCTTTCTTGTTGTTGGTTTGTTGAACAGTCTCTTTATCGTCCGAAAGGTTCGGTGCACACGCTGAAGTTACAAGCATGACCGCAAGAGAAAGTAACAATATCTTTTTCAACTACACACACCTCTTATTTATTTAATTCCGTAAGTAGCCTTGCCTCATCCCATACTTCAATCTCAAGCTCGTTAGCTTTTGTCAGTTTGGAACCAGCCTCTTCCCCTGCCACAACAAGGTCTGTCTTTTTACTTACGCTTCCTGTGACTTTACCGCCAAGTGCTTCAATTTGTGCTTTTGCCTCATTGCGAGATAGCTGTTCAAGCTTACCTGTTAATACAACGGTTTTACCAGCAAAAACAGAATCTACATTTTCTACACTTACAAGCTTGGGTCCTTTGTATGTAAGGTTTACTCCATACTCTTTTAATTCATGTATAAGTTCTTGAACCTCTTCTTGTGTAAAGTAAGCGACAATAGCATCAGCCATTTTGGCACCAATTTCATTAATTGCCACTAATTCATCATACGTTGCTTTTGTTAACTTGTCTATGGTTTCAAAGTGCTGAGCTAACGTCTTGGCAGCTTTTGCTCCGACATGGCGAATGCCCAAACCAAAAAGCAAACGCTCAAGCGAATTTTCTTTAGATGCTTCGATGGCCGCAATCAAATTATCAGCAGATTTTTCCCCCATGCGCTCAAGCTCGATTAACTGCTGTTTTGTCAGCGTATAAATATCCGCTACATCTTTAATTAACTGTTCGCGAAATAATTGTGATATAACTTTTTCACCAAGTCCATCAACGTTCATCGCATTTCGGGATACAAAATGAATAAGTCCTTCACGAATTTGAGCAGGACAGCTTGGATTAATGCAGCGAAGCGCCACTTCTCCTTCTAAACGCACCAGTTCACTTTCACATTCCGGACAGTGAGTAGGCATGGTAAACTCTTGCTCTTCTCCCGTTCGCTTCTCGTCAATCACATTCACTACTTCAGGAATAATATCTCCTGCTTTTTTTACCACTACAAAATCTCCGATGCGAATATCTTTTTCACGAATTAAATCTTCATTGTGAAGAGACGCACGCTGTACCGTCGTACCTGCTACTTGAACCGGCTCTAAGATAGCTGTTGGCGTAATGACACCTGTTCGCCCTACCGTCAGCTCAATATTTACAAGCTTGGTTACAACTTCTTCAGCAGGAAACTTATAAGCAATAGCCCAGCGTGGACTCTTAGCTGTTGTTCCAAGCTCAGCCTGCTGATCAAATGAATCTACTTTTACAACAATGCCATCAATATCATAAGATAGCTCCGGACGTTTCGTTTGCCAGCTTTCGATGTAAGCAATCACATCGTCAATGGTTTCACACGTCTGTCTTTCCTTATTAGTTTTAAAACCAAGCTCATCCAGTAAATTCAAACTTTCACTGTGAGAGTCAATTTCTAATTCTCCTGTATCGGTCATGGCATATACAAAGATATCTAAATTACGTTTTGCCGCAACTTTAGGATCTAGCTGACGCAGTGAGCCGGCAGCTGCGTTACGCGGATTAGCAAACGGAACTTCATCGTTTTCCATTTTTGCTTCATTAAGTGCTTCGAATGATTTTCTAGGCATAAATGCTTCTCCGCGAACTTCCATTGATAATGGTTCTTTAATTCGCAGAGGAATCGATCGAATTGTTTTTAAGTTTTCAGTAATATTTTCACCAGTCGTACCATCTCCGCGCGTAGCACCCAGCACTAAGTATCCATCTTCATAACGAAGAGATACAGCAAGACCGTCAATTTTAAGTTCACATACATAAGAAAACTCGTCTTCAACGGCTTGGCGCACTCGGCGATCAAAATCCCGAAGATCTTCTTCATTAAATGCATTTCCTAAACTTAGCATAGACGTTTGATGCTGAACCTTCTCAAACGCATCGAGCACTTGGCCGCCGATGCGCTGAGTAGGTGAGTCAGCTGTTTTTAATTCTGGAAATGATTCTTCTATCTCAATTAACTCATTCATTAATTTATCGTATTCTGCATCTGGAACAGATGGCTGATCTAACACATAATATTCATAACCATATTGATTTAATAAGTCACGTAATTCTTGAACGCGTGATTTTGCTGTCTCAAACTCCATATTCTAGCTCCTTTTCACGATTACACTTTCGTAACCGGGGCAAATTTAGCAAGCAGTCTTTTTACACCTATAGGACTAGGAAAAGCAATGTCTAATTCTTTTGAGTCTCCTTCTCCTTTTACACTTACAACTGTACCAATTCCCCATTTTTTATGCTCGGCCTTATCTCCAACGCTCCACCCAATTGATTCACTGCCTGTTGACACAAGCTTCGTTTTTGCCACGGCCGCTTGTCGGCGCGCTGCAAACGGCGAAGATGAAGCCCCTGAACGACCAGCAGCAGGTTTGCGCATTGTTTCATTTAAAGATTCCACAAGCTCGCTTGGGATTTCTCCAATGAAGCGCGATTTTGGATTGACGTTTGTTTTACCAAATAGTGTACGCATTTGAGCATTTAATAAATACAATTCTTGTTCAGCACGTGTAATGCCTACATAGGCTAAGCGTCGTTCTTCTTCCATTTCATTATCTTCGAATAATGATCGGCTATGAGGGAATACGCCTTCTTCCATACCCATTAGGAAAACAACCGGGAACTCTAGACCTTTTGCCGAGTGAAGCGTCATCAGAATTACTTGTTCGTTCTCTTCTTCTTCCTCGTCGTCAAGCTTATCGATATCAGCAACAAGCGCTAAATCGGTTAAAAATGCTACTAAGCTTTTATCTTCGCTTGCTTCTTCAAACGTTTTTGTTACAGATAAAAACTCGTCAATATTCTCTAAGCGGCTTTGTGCTTCAATTGTTTTTTCAACTTTAAGCGCTTCACGGTACCCTGTTCTTTCTAACACCTGTTCCACAAGCTCTGTTACAGACATATAGTCTTGCATTTGAGCTAAGTTCGAAATCATCGATTGGAAATCACGAAGAGCCTTTGTTGCTTTGCCTGTTAACCCCATTAATTCTACTTCATCCAGCGCTTTGAAAATAGAAATGTCATGAACGTTTCCGTAATTGGCCACTTTATCGACTGAAGTAGCTCCAACTCCGCGCTTTGGAACGTTCACAATACGAGCTAAGCTAATGTCATCATCTTGGTTGGCAATTAAGCGCAAGTACGCAAGTAAATCTTTAATCTCTTTGCGGTCGTAGAACTTAATGCCGCCGACAATTGCATAATTAATATTGGATTTTAACAGCACTTCCTCCATCACACGAGACTGTGCATTTGTACGATACAAAATGGCAAAATCGCTGTATTTACGTTTTCCGCTGTCTACTGCTTCTTTAATTTTACTTGCTACAAACTGTGCCTCATCATGCTCACTCATTGCTTGATAATGATAAATCTTCTGGCCTTCATCGTTTTCTGTCCATAAGTTTTTCACTTTACGATTCATATTGTTTGCAATGACGCCGTTTGCCGCAGCCAAAATAGTTTTCGTTGAACGATAATTTTGTTCAAGCAAAATGGTTTTGGCTTTTGGGTAATCTTTTTCAAATGACAAGATATTTGTAATATCAGCCCCGCGCCAGCGGTAAATAGACTGATCTGAATCCCCTACTACGCACACATTTTCAAACCGTGCAGCTAGCAAGCGAACCAGCATATATTGTGCATGGTTTGTATCTTGATACTCATCCACATGAATATATTGAAACTTGCGCTGATAGTAAGTTAACACTTCAGGAACTCGTTTAAATAACTGAATCGTTGTCATAATCAAATCATCAAAATCGAGCGCTTGGTTTTTCTTTAAACGTTTTTCATACTCTTTGTAGACTTTACTTACAACTTCTTCATATGGTCCCGCTGCTGTTTTATCAAATTCTTCTGCTACTTTCAGTTCATTTTTAGCTGAACTAATGCTTCCTAATAACGAGCGCGGATCGAATTTTTTTGGATCGATGTTTTGATCTTTTAAAATGTTTTTAATAACGGACAGCTGATCCGTTGAATCTAAAATCGTAAAGTTACGATTAAAGCCAATACGATCAATGTCTCTTCTTAAAATACGCACGCACATCGAGTGGAACGTTGAAATCCAAATATCTTCCGCTACTCCACCAACGATACTTGCCACACGCTCTCTCATCTCACGAGCTGCTTTGTTTGTAAAGGTAATCGCCAAAATACTCCAAGGCGCAACTTCTTTTTCCGCCATTAAAAACGCAATTCGGTGCGTTAATACACGTGTTTTTCCACTTCCTGCACCGGCCATAAGTAATAATGGTCCGTCTGTTGTTTTAACTGCCTCTTGCTGCTGAGGGTTTAGTCCTGTTAATAATTTTTCACTTAAAAAATTCACGTTTTCACCGCCTATATCGAACATATATTCTCTATTCTACTTCATTTATTTTTCACTGTGCAATATTCTTTTTTACCGCTTGTACAGTTTTTAACGCTTCAGATAAATTCGTATAAATAACATTTCCTACGATAACCGTATCCGCTAGCTCTCCCATCTCACTCGCTTGCTCTTTTGTCACAATACCCCCGCCGTAAAATAACTTCGTCTCATTTAGCGAATTTTTCACTTCTGTCACTAATGCAGGATCTCCATACGTTCCGCTGTATTCTAGATAGAAAACGGGCAAATGAAACATGCGTTCAGCCATACGAGCATACGCTACAACGTCTTCTGCGTTCAAATCAGTTTTCGCTTCCGTTAGCGCAGCTACTTTTGCTTCCGGGTTAAGGACGCAGTATCCTTCTACAAAAATTTCATCCCAGTCCATGATCTCTCCGTATTCCTTCATCGCCGCATGATGTAAATCAACAATCCATTTTGGGTCTTTGCTGTTTAAAACAGTAGGAATAAAGTAAGAATCAAAACCAGGTGTTACAGAGTCAATTGTTGATACTTCTAGCGCACATGGCACGGTGTAGCGGCGAATACGCATTAACAGCTGCAGCACATTGTCTAGAGTCACTCCGTCAGACCCTCCTACAAGAACCGCATCCGTGCCTGACTCGCAAATTTTTTCTAAATCTGCATCTGAAATCTCTTTATTGGGATCTAATTTAAAGACATGTCTCCACTCTTTAATATCATACATACGTGTTCCTCCATTTCTTTACACTTAAAAGTTCGCGCTCGTCCATTTGTTCATTATAACAAAACTAAGAGGGTGAAATGAAAGGAAAACCCAACTTTTCATTACGTTTTTTGTTTTCAAAAAATATGTACGAAAGATACTATTTTATCCTTGAATTCCGGAAAAAACATCACAAATAAAGCCCATTTTGCACAAGGTTATTGTTTCTCTGCATAGGATATGCTAATATATAGCTACTAAAATTTATATGATATACGCTGAAGGATCAATAGTACTTAAATCCTCTTCACAAAGCGAACTAGGGACGGTGGGAGCCTAGAGAATGATTTAAGGAAAAGGCAATCTGGAGTATATACAGACGAAGGTGGATACATTTTGTATCAACCAGGGTGGAACCGCGGGAAAAACTCTCGTCCCTGGGCATATTGTTGATATGCCCAGGGACGAGAGTTTTTTTGTACCCGCTCTTTTTGTTTCGCTTGAATCACTACCATTTACAGGAGGAATTAGAATGTCAAAAACAATGGATCAAATCGTATCTCACGCTAAACATCGCGGTTTTGTATTTCAAGGTTCTGAAATTTACGGCGGTCTTGCAAATACATGGGATTACGGCCCGCTTGGCGTAGAATTAAAAAACAATATTAAAAAAGCATGGTGGAAAAAATTTATTCAAGAATCTCCATACAACGTTGGCTTAGACGCTGCGATTTTAATGAATCCAAAAACATGGGAAGCTTCTGGTCACTTAGGAAACTTTAATGACCCAATGATCGACTGTAAGGATTGTAAAGCTCGTCACCGTGCCGATAAGTTGATTGAAGAAAAACTTCAAGAAAAAGGCATTGAAATGATCGTAGACGGCCTTTCATTTGATGCGATGGCTGACTTAATTAAAGAACACGAAATTACATGTCCTGAGTGTGGTTCAGCTAACTTCACTGAAATTCGTCAATTTAACTTAATGTTCAAAACTCACCAAGGTGTAACAGAAACATCAACAAATGAAATTTACCTTCGTCCTGAAACAGCTCAAGGTATTTTCGTAAACTTCAAAAACGTTCAGCGCTCAATGCGTAAAAAGCTGCCATTCGGTATCGGCCAAGTGGGTAAAAGCTTCCGTAACGAAATTACGCCTGGTAACTTCACATTCCGTACGCGTGAATTTGAACAAATGGAACTTGAATTCTTCTGTAAACCTGGTACTGAATTAGAGTGGTTTAACTACTGGAAAGAAACATGTAACAAATGGCTTCTTTCTCTTGGTATGAAAGAAGAAAACGTTCGTCTTCGCGACCATGATGATGATGAACTTTCTCACTACAGTAATGCAACAACAGACTTTGAATACAAGTTCCCATTCGGCTGGGGCGAACTATGGGGCGTAGCTTCTCGTACAGACTACGACTTAAAGCAGCATATGGAACACTCTGGAGAAGACTTCCAATATGTTGATCAAGAAACAAACGAACGCTATGTACCTTACTGCATCGAGCCTTCTTTAGGTGCTGACCGTGTAACATTAGCTTATATGATTGATGCGTATGAAGAAGAAACGTTAGAAGATGGCTCTTCTCGTACAGTTATGCAGCTTCACCCTGCTTTAGCACCATTTAAAGCTGCTGTATTACCACTTTCTAAAAAGCTTTCTAACGAAGCTCGCGCTGTCTTTGAAGATTTAGCAAAATACTTTATGATTGACTATGATGATGCTGGTTCAATCGGTAAACGTTATCGTCGCCATGATGAAATTGGTACGCCGTTCTGTATTACATTCGACTTTGATTCACTAGAAGACAATCAAGTAACAATCCGTAACCGCGACACAATGGAACAAAAACGTGTAGCGATTAGCGACCTTAAAAATATCATTGAAGAAGCAACTCAATTTTAATTAAAAAAATAAGCGTATGGCTGCTTCAGCCATACGCTTTATTTTTGGTTTGAATCTTCTTGAAGGCGTTCTAACACCATTTGATACGCATCGCTTCCATAATTCAAGCAGCGTTTAACACGGGAAATAGTGGCTGTGCTTGCTCCAGTTTCCGTCTCAATTTTATGATACGTGTTGCCTTCTCTTAGCATTCTTGCTACTTCTAAGCGCTGTGCTAATGATTGAATTTCATTAACTGTACATAGGTCATCAAAAAATTGATAGCATTCTTCAATGTTTTCTAATGATAAAATCGCTTGAAATAGCTGATCTAATTCTTTTCCTCGTAGTTTGTTGATTTGCATCGTATCGAACTCCTTTATCATTGGCTTTCTTTACTGGTTGTTTCTATCTATAAAATACAGTTTCTATATTTATTTGCACATACATTCATTCTGTATGAAGACAGCCAATTTCATACAAATTTCAAATTCCTTTGATACTTTTATATTTTAACGCATTATAGACGGAAAAAGTACTTTTTTATTCATAACATCATAAATTCCTACTGGCGTGATACGAATATAAGGCAAATGTGTAGACGAAAAGAACAGCAGTGAATAGACAGGATCATCGTGTTTGTATCCTCGTTCACCTAACACTTTCTTGAGTTCCACCTCCCGTTTACTTAACTCCTCCATCGGCAGATTCGACATGACTCCTTTTAACGGAAGATCCAGTTCATATACTACTTTCTCATCTTCTGTAATGACAATACCGCCTCCAATTTCTTTCATACGTTTAAATGCACACATCATATCTTTTTTCGATTTTCCAATTAAAATAAAATCACCTGTATTTGAAAACGAACTCGCCAGTCCCGATACATTTGTGGCAAATCCTTTTAAAAGCGTATTGATCCGCCATTTGCCTTCTCGGTCCACCAGCACTAAGAAGCTTTCATCATGGTCAGAAGCTAATACATCTCCGCTCACATTTAAGTGAATTGAATACGGCTCCATAATAACGGCATTTTTCATTTTTACGCCTACTGGCATTGAGAATTGAAAATCGTCCATCGTTAAATCAAAGTCTAACTTTAACGGTGAAAAACCAAACTTTTCCCACGGAAATTCTACTGAGGCTACCGCTTGTTCTTTACCTTCTTTTTTCATCCACTTTCCTTTTGCTAACACAGATATCGGGGTAGGCTGCATCGGATCTTCTAAAATATTAATATTAGCCACACATCCCGTTGCTACATGCCCGTGCAAATGTTCCATATTATAATAGCGAGCAATATTTACAGACACCATATTATAAGCATCTAACACGGGAACCCCTTCTGAAATAGCTAATGTAATTAACATATCTGACACCCCATTTTGGTAAAACGAAGGCGGAGAGCCGTCTGTATTCATCGTAATATGGTCAAAATAATCTACCTGCAGCTCTTTTAACTCCTGCAGCAATTTTGGCAAATCTGGCCGAATCGAAGAGTGGCGCAAAGCGACGTCATACCCTTGCGTTAACCGAGCAACAACATCTTCCCCTGTCATAGACTCATGATCGCTGTCTGCCCCGAGCAATTTCATTTTTGCCAAGGTAAATGCTGACGCCCCTGGAAAATGTCCTTCAATATGCTTCCTCATCCGTTTTGTCTCTTGAACCCAGTGAAGCATTAAATCATCTCCGTCTAAAAGCTTCGGCCAACTTGTCAGTTCGCCTCCTTGTAAGACAGCTTCATTTTGTAGCCAAGAAGTAATGTTCGTATGCGAGAAGATATCAGCCTCTTCATCAATTTCCGTCTGGGAATCAAATCTGCACCACCAATACAGCGACTGTGGTAACGTTTTCATTTCTTCAATCAATGAAAATGCCGTTTTTTGTTCAAGCTGTAAAGCGAGAATTAAATTATCATTAAATAAAGTCGTTGTTCCATGCTTGGCTGCATATTGGGAAAAAGTCTGGGGATTATATAACTGAAATGGGTGAACATGCGGCTCAATATACCCAGGAACCACATATTTCTCACGGCAGTCTATAATCTCTGTAGAAGCGTCTGTGTGCTTAGGCATCTCTGCGCCAACGTATACAATACGATCTTGGTAAACCCAAATATGTGCTTTTTTCCACTGCTTCATTCGAGCGTTCAAATATGTTGCATCTTTTAAGACAATAGTTGGTGCTTTTTGACCGTTTAATACTAAAAGCTGCTGTCTAATATGTTTGCTCTTCCAGCGGTATCTTTGTTCCGGCATGCTAAATTCCCCCTAATTTACTATGTATTTTTATCGTAACACATCCGTGATGTAAACGCATTCAGAAACTGTTATTAATTTTATGAATAAAGGTGATAAAACATGAAACCGAATATCGGCATTGTTAACGCATTAATTCGACTTACACTAGGCTTTACCCTTCTTTCTTGGACCACATCTCGTTTATCTCGTAGACCGTACAAAAATTCATACATCTTCTTAGGGTTAATGGGAGCTTTAAAAGTTGCAGAAGGCATCACGCGTTTTTGCCCCCTTACGTACTCATATGATTCATGTCAAAAACACGATGAACATGAACACCATCCAAATGGAAATGAAGAAACATATAATCCTTCATAAGGTAAAAAGGAGAGCCGGAGCTCTCCTTTTTTATTTTAAAGCTGCTTTTGTTAATGCACGATGGCCGATGTCCTTGCGATAGAAAAAGCCTTTTTCTACATCGATATGAGCCATTTGTTTGTATACTTCTTGCTGTGCTTCTTGAAGTGTTGCTCCCTTAGCACCTACTAATAGAACGCGGCCGCCGTTTGAGACGTATGTGTCGTTTTCTAAAGCTGTACCAGCGTGGAAAACAAGCGCGTCTTCACTGATCGCATCCAACCCGTTAATTGGCGCGCCTTTTTGATAATCTTCTGGGTAACCGGCTGCTGCTAATACAATTCCGATAGCCGCTTCGTCATCCCATTCAATTTCTACTTTTTCTTCTTTCAAAATGCGAAGAAGCACATCGACTAAATCGCTTTTCATACGCGGCAGTACAACCTGTGTTTCAGGATCTCCAAAACGCGCATTAAACTCAATCACTTTTGGTCCTTTTTGTGTTTGAATTAGACCAGCGTATAAAATTCCTGTATATTCACAGCCTTCTTCAGCTAATCCTTTAGCCATTGGAAGTAAGATGTTTTCTACAGCCTCTTGTACTTCTGCATCGCTGATTTGCGGAACAGGAGAGTAAGCTCCCATGCCGCCTGTGTTCGGACCTTGATCGCCGTCAAAAGCACGCTTATGATCTTGTGCAATTACCATTGGATACACATTCGTACCGCGTACAAATGCCATTAATGAAAATTCTTCACCGTCCAAAAATTCTTCTACAACTACTTTTGTACTTGCTTCTTTAAATTTTTGGTCAACTAGAAAATCACGTAATGTGTCTACAGCTTCTTCCACTGTTAAAGCAACAGTTACACCTTTTCCAGCCGCTAAGCCGTCTGCTTTAATAACAATTGGAGCGCCTTGCTTTTCCACATATGCTTTTGCTTCCTCGTAAGACGTAAATGTTTCATACGCTGCGGTTGGAATATCATACTTTTTCATGAGCTCTTTTGCAAAGCTTTTGCTTCCTTCAATCATCGCTGCTTGTTTGCGCGGTCCAAAGACTGGAAGACCTTCTTGTTCAAATCGATCAACAATGCCTTCAATTAGCGGATTTTCTGGTCCAACAATTGTTAATCCAATCTTATTTTCTTTTGCAAATAGCACAAGCTCTTCTTGGCTGCTTTCATCGATTGGTACAATCGTTGCAACATCTCTCATGCCTGGATTTCCTGGTGCTACAAACACTTCGTTAACAAGTGGACTTTTTGAAGCTTTCCATGCAATTGTATGCTCTCTTCCGCCTTTTCCAATAACTAAAACATTCACGTTCTTCACCTCATTAATGTTTAAAATGTCTTACGCCTGTAAATACCATTGCAATGCCGTATTCATCCGCTTTTGCAATTGACTCTTCATCACGAATTGATCCGCCTGGCTGAATAATAGCTGTAATTCCTGCTTTAGCTGCTGCTTCTACTGTATCGCCCATTGGGAAGAAAGCATCTGAACCTAAAGCTGAACCTTGTGCTTTTTCACCAGCTTGTTCAATCGCAATTTTTGCAGCGCCCACGCGATTCATTTGACCAGCACCTACGCCAATTGTCATGTCATCTTTTGCAAGTACAATAGCATTAGACTTAACATTTTTAACAACTTTCCATGCTAATTTTAAATCTGCCCACTCTTTTTCTGTTGGCTCACGTTTCGTTGGAACAGTAATCGTTGCATCATCAAATCCGAATACGTCTTCATCCTGAACAAGAACGCCGCCTTTTACAGATGTTAAGAAAGCTTCTTTTTCTGCTTTTTCATCAAGTTCTATCGTTAGTAAACGAAGGTTTTTCTTAGCTGTTAATACATCTAATGCTTCTTGATCAAACGCAGGAGCAATGATGATTTCCAAGAAAATTTCTTTTAACTGAATAGCCGTTTCACGATCAATAGGGCGGTTAGCTGCTACGATGCCGCCAAAGATAGATGTAGGATCCGCTTCGTATGCTTTTTGATAAGCTTGAGCAATTGTCTCACCTACACCTACACCGCAAGGATTCATATGTTTAATCGCTACTATAGCCGGCTCTTTGAATTCTTTTACGATTTGAAGAGCTGCATTTGCATCGTTGATATTATTGTATGATAACTCTTTTCCATGCAGCTGCGTAGCTGTTGCAATAGAACCTTTTTGTGTTAATGGCTTTTTATAGAAAGAAGCTTGTTGATGAGGGTTTTCTCCGTATCGTAAGCCTTGAACACGCTCATACGTTACTGTTAATTTCTCAGGAGTTGTTTCACCTGTAATCTTTGTTAAGTATTCAGCGATTAATGCATCATAAGCTGCCGTATGACGGAATACTTTTGCTGCTAATCGTTGATTGGTTTCAAATGACACATTGCCATCAGCTTTTAACTCTTCTACTACGGTTGCGTAATCGCTTGGATCTACTACAACTGAGACAGAACGATAGTTTTTCGCAGCTGAACGAAGCATTGTAGGTCCACCGATGTCAATATTCTCAATCGCTTCAGCAAGCGTTACATCCTCTTTTTCAATTGTCTTTTTAAATGGGTATAAGTTTACAACTACAAAGTCGATTGGCGAGATATTATGCTCTTTCATTTGTGCTTGATGCTCTTCATTATCGCGTAACGCTAATAAAGCACCGTGAACATTAGGATGCAATGTTTTTAAACGACCGTCTAAAATTTCTGGGAAACCAGTTACTTCAGAAATTCCGATAACGTCAATGCCGTTTTCTTCTAGCGTACGTTTTGTACCGCCAGTTGAAATAATTTCTACTCCTAAGTCCTTTAATTCTTGTGCAAATGAAACAATACCTTCTTTATCAGATACGCTAATAAGTGCGCGTTTTGCTGTCATTTTGTAAACTCCTCCTGATCCGATCTCTCATTTAAAATCTTTCTTTCACTACTACTCTACCATAGTAAAGGGTTGAAACTTTTTTGACAAGGTTACATCCTATTTATTTAACTGCGGCTTGTTCAAATAATTCATTCAGTACCGCGGGGTAAAATTGATGCTCAATTTCATGAATACGGGCCTCAACTGTTTCTCTTGTATCGCCTTTTTCAATGCGAATAGCCTGCTGATCAATAATTGGTCCTGTATCCATTCCTTCATCTACAAAATGCACGGTAATTCCAATCACTTTTACTCCTGCATCAAAAGCTTGACCAATAGCATCAATACCAGGAAATGCAGGTAAAAGCGACGGATGAATATTAACAATACGATTTTTGTATGGCTTAAGCAACGTCGAACCAACTAATCGCATATATCCTGCTAAAACAAGAAATTCTACTTTAGCTGATGTAAGCTCTGCAAGAATTGCTGCTTCATACGCTTCTTTATTTTCATAGTTTTTAGGAGAACAAACAAAGCATGGTATTCCACATGCTTTTGCTCGTTCAATTACGTATGCATCCGGTTTATTACAAACAACAAACGCAATATTTGCTTTTAATCGACCTGACTGAGTTGCTTCGTAGATGGATTGAAAGTTACTGCCGTTTCCAGAAGCAAACACTGCAATATTTATCATGCAAACGTCCCTCCAGCAAATTCAACACCTGTTCCTTCTTTTACACGTCCGATAACAAATGCTTTTTCGCCTTCGTTTTCAATTGCTTCAATGACTTTATTCATATCTTCGGGTTCAACAGCTAAAACAAATCCGATTCCCATGTTGAATACTTCAAACATTTCTTTACGGTCTAGCTTGCCTTGCTCTTCAAGGAAATCGAACACGTATGGAATTGGCCAAGAACCGTAATCGATTTCTACACCTAAACCTTCAGGAAGCATACGAGGGATATTTTCAACAAATCCACCGCCAGTAATATGAGCCATACCTGCAATTTTAGCTGCATGTAGTGCTTTTAGAACCGGCTTCACGTATATTTTTGTTGGCGTTAATAACTCAACTCCAAGCTTTTCATTAAAACCAGCGTAAGTTTCGTGCAGATTTAACCCTTGATCATCAACAATTTTACGTACAAGAGAGTAGCCATTACTGTGAATACCGCTAGATGAGATACCAATCAACAGCTGACCAGCCTTAATCTTATCTCCAGTAATAATTTCTGACTTTTCTACTGCTCCTACTGTAAACCCTGCAAGATCATATTCATCTTCTTCGTATAAACCTGGCATTTCAGCTGTTTCTCCGCCAATTAACGCACAGTTGGATTGTTCACAGCCGTCTGCAATCCCTTTTACAATTGATTCAATTTTTTCAGGAACTGCTTTCCCGCAAGCAATATAATCTAAGAAGTAAAGAGGCTCTGCTCCTTGTGCTAACACGTCGTTTACACACATGGCAACTGCATCCACACCGATTGTGTCATGCTTATCCATTTGAAAAGCAAGTTTCAATTTTGTTCCTACTCCATCTGTACCAGAAACAAGAACAGGTTCTTTTAAATTCAATGTAGATAAATCGAACATTCCGCCAAAGCCGCCGACTGTTCCCATAATACCTGCACGAGCAGTGCGTTCTACGTGCTTTTTAATACGTGAAACAGCTTCATATCCTGCTTCTAAGTCAACTCCAGCTTGTTTATATGAATATGACATGTTGTCACTCCTTTTTTACGTTAAAACTAACAAGTTACCTTTTCATGAGGGTGTACAGTATCTGGATAAATTTCAGTTGGATACTTTCCAGTGAAACATGCCATACACTGTCCGCCGTTGCCTTCATACTCTCTGCCGATTGCATCTACTAATCCTTCGTTACTTAAGAAAACAAGTGAATCAGCTTCAATCAATTCACGAATTTCTTCAACAGAGCGCGTAGCAGCAATTAGCTCAGAGGATGACGACGTGTCAATTCCATAAAAACATGGATTTTTAATAGGTGGTGAACTGATGCGTACATGTACCTCAGTTGCTCCTGCTTCCCGAAGCATACGAACAATGCGACGGCTTGTTGTGCCGCGAACGATAGAATCATCTACCATGACAACACGTTTACCCTCTACAATTTTACGTACTGGAGACAGCTTCATTTTTACACCTTGTTCACGCAATTCTTGTGAAGGCTGAATGAATGTACGGCCTACGTATCGATTCTTAATTAAACCTAATTCGTATGGGATACCTGACTGTTCTGCAAAACCGATCGCTGCTGAAATACTTGAATCCGGAACTCCTGTTACAACGTCTGCTTCAATCGGTGACTCAACTGCAAGTTGTTTCCCCAAATTTTTACGAGCAGAGTGAACATTAATCCCATCAATATTACTATCTGGTCTTGAGAAATAAATATATTCCATACTGCAAATTGCACGGTTTACGTTTAATGTGAATCGCTCTGATTGGATACCTTCATCATTAATAATGAGTAATTCGCCAGGCTCTACATCACGCTCATGAACTGCTCCAACAATATCAAACGCACATGTTTCAGAAGCTACTACATAGGCATCACCTAATCGTCCAATCGATAACGGACGCAATCCGTGAGGGTCAAGTGCAACCATCATAGCCTCTTCTGTTAAAATAACGAATGCGTATGCGCCTTTAACCATTGATAAAGCATTTTTCACTTTATCTTTCATATCCTCATAGCCGCTTCGTTTAATTAAATGAGCAAGTACTTCTGTATCAGATGTCGATTGGAAAATACTCCCTTGGTTTTCTAGCTGATGCTTTAATGCATTTGCATTAACCAAGTTTCCATTATGAGCTAACGCAATGCTTCCGCTATGAGAGCGGAAGTGAAGGGGTTGAACATTTTCAAACCCTCCTCCTCCAGCTGTTGCATAACGAACGTGTCCAATTGCTGCTTTACCGTTTAATTGCTCTAACTCTCCGTGGCCAAATACTTCGTTAACAAGACCGACACCTTTCATTACTGTCACTTTTTCACCGTCTGTTACAGCAATACCAGCGCCTTCTTGTCCGCGGTGTTGCAAGCTATGCAAACCGTAATAAGCAATCTGGCTTGCATTTTCATGTCCCCATACACCGAATACGCCACATTCTTCGTTTAAGCCTTTGATTTCAGCAAGCATGGAAGCGCTCCTTTCCAAGCAGTAGTTAATTCTTCAACTGGTAATTGAACAAGAACATTTTCTTGATTTTTAACAGTTAATGTTGCGTCTTCTGTTACGCGTCCTACTAATGTTGCATCTTGTACAAGCATTTCGAATTTTTCTTTATTCTCTGGTGAAACCGTTACGATAAAGCGTGATTGTGTTTCACTGAATAGCTCTGCTGTTGCTTCGCCGTTTACCGTTACGTTCACACCTAATCCGCTGCCGTTCATCACTTTTTCAGCTAGGGCTACCGCGAATCCTCCTTCTGCAATATCGTGAGCAGATTGAACTGCACCTTCACGAATTGCTTGAAGAAGCTGATCTTGACGTGTTTTTTCAACTGCTAAATCTAATTTAGGTGAACGGCCGAATACCGTACCGTTTTCTAGTACTTTTTGAAGTTCAGTACCTGCGAATTCTGCTTCAGCTTTACCAATAACATAGATTAAGTCATCTTTTTGCTTCGCATATTGAGTTGTAATATGGTTAATATCGTCGATCAAACCAACCATTCCAATAACAGGAGTTGGGTAAATTGCTTCACCTTTTGTTTCATTGTAAAGAGATACGTTACCGCCGATAACCGGAGTCGATAGCTCACGGCAAGCGTCGCTCATACCGTCTGTTGCTTTTTCAATTTGCCAGAAGATTTCTGGTTTTTCAGGGTTACCGAAGTTTAAGCAATCTGTAATCGCAAGAGGCTGTGCACCTGAACATACAAGGTTACGAGCAGCTTCTGCCACCGCAATACGGCCGCCTACTTCCGGGTCTAGGTATAAATAGCGAGAGTTACAGTCTGTTGTCATCGCTAATGCTTTATTTGTATCACGTACACGAACAACCGCAGCATCAGATCCAGGAGATACAACTGTGTTTGTACGCACTTGATAGTCATATTGATTGTAAACCCACTCTTTGTTTGCAATAGTAGGCTGTTTTAAAAGTGTTACTAACATATCACTGTGATTTTCAACAGTAGGAGCGTATGCTGACTGCTCTTGGAACTCACGATAGTATGCTGGTTCTTGAGATGGTTTGTGGTATACCGGTGCATCTTCTGCTAATGCATCTACAGGAACATCTGCTACTACTTCTCCGTTATGAGTTAAACGAAGGCGCTTATCGTCGGTTACGTGACCAACTGAAACAGCTTCTAATCCGTATTTTTCAACGATTTCTACGATTTCATTTTCACGGCCTTTTTCAACAACGATGAGCATGCGCTCTTGAGATTCTGAAAGCATCATTTCATATGGTGTCATACCTGTTTCACGCTGAGGTACAAGATCAAGGTTCATTTCAATACCAGAACCTGCTTTACTTGCCATCTCTGCTGAAGAACTTGTTAAGCCCGCAGCACCCATATCTTGAATACCAACTAAAGCGTCACACTTGATAAGCTCTAAGCAAGCTTCAAGAAGAAGTTTCTCCATAAATGGATCTCCTACTTGTACAGCAGGACGTTTTTCATCTGACTGATCAGACAGTTCTTCAGAAGCAAATGTTGCGCCGTGGATACCGTCGCGTCCCGTTTTTGCTCCTACGTACATAACCGTGTTGCCAACACCTTTAGCTTGACCTTTTTGAATGTCTTCATGGTTAATCAAACCAACACACATAGCGTTAACAAGCGGATTCCCTTCATATGAAGCTTCAAACTGAATTTCTCCGCCTACTGTTGGGATTCCTACACAGTTACCATAACCTGCGATTCCCGCTACTACTTCCTCAAACAAATGACGAACCTTTGGAGATGTTAATTCACCAAAACGCAAAGAGTTTAAAAGTGCAATCGGTCTTGCTCCCATTGAAAAGACGTCACGAATGATACCACCTACACCAGTTGCTGCTCCTTGATAAGGTTCAATAGCTGATGGATGGTTATGACTTTCGATTTTAAATACAACGGCTTGGTTGTCGCCGATATCAACGATACCCGCTCCTTCACCAGGACCTTGTAATACTTTTTCACCCGTGATAGGGAATTTTTTCAGTACAGGCTTAGAGTTTTTATAACTACAGTGCTCTGACCACATAACAGAGAATAAGCCTGTTTCTGTATAGTTAGGAGTACGACCAAGCAATTGCTCTACATTCGCAAACTCTTCGTCTGTTAATCCCATGTCTCGATATAACTTTTGTTCTTTAATTTGCTCTACATTTGGTTCAAGAAGTAACGACATTTTGTTCCCTCCACTGCTTTACGATTGATTGAAATAATTTAAGTCCGTCCGCGCTTCCTAAAAGATCGCTTACCGCTCTTTCTGGGTGAGGCATCATTCCTAATACGTTGCCTGTTTCGTTCGTAATCCCTGCAATATCTTGAAGACTTCCGTTTGGATTATCACCTGCGTATTGGAAAAGAATCTGGTTGTTTTCAATCAATTTTTGTAACGTGTGTTCATCACAATAGTAGTTGCCTTCACCGTGTGCCACTGGAATAGCAATTACTTCATCTTTGCCATAAGCATTTGTAAACATTGTTTCGTTATTAGCTACTTTCAAATTCACTGTTTTACAGATGAATTTTAAGTTTTCATTACGGCGCATAGCACCTGGCAGTAGTCCTGCTTCTAATAAAATTTGGAATCCATTACATACACCTAGTACTGGTTTCCCTTGGCTTGCTGCTTTTTTTACAGCGTCCATTACATTTGAGAAGCGAGCGATAGCACCTGAACGAAGGTAATCTCCATATGAGAAACCACCTGGAAGTAGGATACCATCATATTGATCTAATGATTCTGTATCGTGCCAAACGTAATCTACTTCTTCACCAAGCTCATCTTTGATAGCATGATACATATCTACGTCACAGTTTGATCCTGGAAAAACAATTACAGCAAATTTCACTGTACGACAACCTCCTCAACCTCGTAACGGTAATCTTCAATTACTGTATTAACTAAAAGCTTTTCACACATTTCTTTTACGCGCTCATCTAATGAATCTGTGCTGTCGATTGTTAGCTCTAAAAATTTACCGATGCGTACTTCTTGTACTTCTTCATAAGACATACGGTGCAATGAATTTTTAACGGCTACTCCTTGAGGGTCTAATACACTTTCTCTTAATGTGACAAATACTTTTACTTTATACATGGTTGGGTTATCCTCCGATTCGCTGTAAGATTTTTTCGTATGCTTCTGTTAAACCGCCTAAGTCTCTGCGGAATACATCTTTATCTAATTTTTCGTTCGTATGAACATCCCAGAAGCGGCAAGTGTCAGGTGAAATTTCATCCGCTAAAATAATGTCGCCTTGAGAAGTACGGCCGAATTCTAATTTAAAATCCACTAAGAAAATATCTTTATCTTTGAAAAATTTCGATAATACTTCATTGATTTGAAGTGCTTGTGCCTTTAAACTATCAATCTCTTCTTGAGTTGCAGCCTTAAGGAAAATCGCATGTTCTGCAAGAATTAATGGATCACCAAGCGCATCATCTTTGTAGTAAAGTTCAACGATTGGCTGTTCAAAACGAATACCTTCTTCTACGCCAATTCGCTTCGCAAGGCTTCCTGCTGTAGCATTTCGTACAACGACTTCAAGCGGGACAATTTCTACTTTCTTAACCGCTTGTTCATAATCTGAAATCTGCTTCACAAAGTGAGTTGTAATCCCTTGCTCATGTAACATTGAAAATAGTAAACTACTGATTTGATTGTTCAACTGTGCTTTTCCGCTAATCTCTGCTTTTTTCTGACCGTTGAATGCTGTAGCTTCATTTTTATAAGCAACCCACAATACATCTTGCTCATCAGTAGCGTAAATTTTTTTCGCTTTTCCTTCATAAAGTAACTCTTGCTTTTCCATGCTGTCACCTCTACATACAGAATATTCAGATACACTTTCTTAGATAAAGGCAAGGACGTGCCTTGCCTTTTTTATTAAAGACCTAAACGTTCAAAAATCATGTCTACATTTTTTAAATGGTGCTTATGATCGAAGCAATCTTCAATCTCTTCTGGTGATAAGTGGCGAGTAATACGCTCTTCGCCTTCAATTAAAGAACGGAAAGGAACTTGCGTTTCCCATGCTTCCATTGCTTTTGGCTGTACTAAGTCGTATGCTTCTTCACGTACCATGCCTTTATTAATTAGTGTTAACAGTACACGCTGTGAGTAAATTAATCCTAGTGTACGATCCATGTTGCGCTTCATGTTCTCAGGGAATACTGTTAAGTTTTTAACAATGTTTGCAAAACGATTTAACATGTAATTCAAAGCAATTGTTGCATCAGGTAAGATGACACGCTCTGCTGATGAATGAGAGATGTCACGTTCATGCCAAAGTGGTACATTATCATAAGCTGTAACCATATAGCCGCGAATTAAGCGAGCAAGTCCTGTTACGTTCTCAGAACCGATTGGATTACGTTTATGAGGCATTGCAGATGATCCTTTTTGACCTTTTGCAAAATATTCTTCAACCTCACGTGTTTCACTTTTTTGAAGACCGCGAACTTCTACTGCAAATTTCTCAATAGATGTCGCAATTAACGCTAGTACTGACATATAGTGTGCATGACGGTCACGCTGTAATGTTTGCGTAGAGATTGGTGCTGGTGAAATCCCTAACTTCTCACATACGTATTTTTCAACGAAAGGATCGATGTTAGCGAACGTTCCAACTGCTCCTGACATTTTACCGAATTCCACTTCAGCTGCAGCACGTTTTAAACGCTCTAGGTTACGCTTCATTTCTTCGTACCATAATCCCATTTTCAAACCAAATGTCGTTGGCTCAGCGTGTACACCGTGCGTTCGTCCCATCATAACCGTATACTTATGTTCCTGAGCTTTTTCTTTTAGTACTTCTACAAAGCGCTCTACGTCACTTAGTAAGATTTCATTAGCTTGTTTTAATAAATAAGATAGAGCTGTATCAACTACGTCAGTTGAAGTCAAACCGTAGTGTACCCACTTGCGTTCTTCGCCAAGCGTTTCAGATACTGCACGAGTGAAAGCTACTACGTCATGACGCGTTTCTAGTTCAATTTCATTGATGCGGTTAATATCAAAAGATGCATTTTGACGAATTAACTTTACATCTTCTTTCGGAATATGTCCTAATTCTGACCATGCTTCACAAGCTAGAATTTCAACTTCTAACCAAGCTTTAAATTTATTTTCTTCTGTCCAAATAGCTGCCATTTCTGGTCTTGTATAACGCTCAATCATGTTGTTACTTCCTCCGTTCTTTCCCAAATTCCTAGAGATTCGGCTTTTTCTATCGCCTCATCTATCTTATCAGCTAATACCGTGATATGTCCCATTTTTCTCTTCTCTTTTGCAACTTTTTTTCCGTACAAATGCAAGTGCATATCATTTAAACATTCGATTTTTGCCATTGTGTTCTCAATATGTTCCCCTAATAGGTTAACCATAACAGCAGGTTTTAATAAAGTCGGCTGTGCTAGGGTCCAGTTACAAATGGCTCTTACATGCTGCTGAAATTGAGAAAGATCACAAGCATTGATTGAATAATGACCTGAATTATGAGGTCTAGGTGCCATTTCATTTATATAAAGCTGACCTTCTTCAGTTAGGAACATCTCAACTGCTAATGTACCAACTAAATCTAATCCTTTTGCTATTTCTTGCGCATATTGAAGAGCTTTCGCTTCTTGATCTGCTGTAATACGTGCCGGAACAATCGTTTGGTGCAAAATATGATGCTTATGAATGTTCTCAGCTACTGGTAAGCATACCGTTTCGCCTTTTGCATTGCGGTGTACAATAACTGATACTTCTTTATCTAAGTTCATCCATTGTTCTACAATACATTCCGATTGTGCTAATAGCTCAGCTGCTTCACGAATATTATTCTCATTTTTCACTAGAACTTGCCCTTTACCGTCATATCCGCCTCGGCAAGTTTTTACGACACATGGATAACCAATTGTGTCGACAGCTTTTAAAAGTTCTTCTTCAGTCGTAACGATTGCGTAATCAGGAACGTCTAGATTAAGTTTTGTAATCATTTCTTTTTCTAAACGACGATTTTGTGTAACGGCTAGCAAATGACTGCCCTGTGGCACGTAGCATTTTGTTTCTAGCCATTTCATCATCTCAACATCAACGTTTTCAAATTCATAGGTGATGACATCTGACACTTCAGCAAGCTGTTCAACTGCTTTTCTATCATCATAGTTGCCAACGACTTTGATATCTGCTACTTGACCGCAAGGAGAATCCTCTGTTGGTTCAAGCACTGCAATGTAATAACCCATTTCTTTAGCAGATAGTGCAATCATTCTTCCTAGCTGTCCACCGCCTACGATTCCAATTGTTTTACCAGGAGGTATAAGTAAATTAGACAAGTTGATCACTACTTTCTAACACAGATGATTTAATAGACTCTCTACGATTTTCAAGTTGATCACTTAACGTTGGATCCTGTGTTGCTAAGATTTGTGCTGCTAGCAGGCCAGCGTTCGTAGAACCAGCTTTTCCAATAGCTACTGTAGCTACCGGTACGCCGCCTGGCATTTGAACAATCGATAAAAGTGAATCTAAACCGTTTAAGTTACTTGATTTAACCGGTACACCTATTACAGGTAAAATTGTTTTTGCAGCAATCATACCAGGTAAGTGAGCAGCGCCACCAGCGCCAGCAATAATAACTTTAATACCTCGTTCTTTAGCAGTTTCAGCGTACTCAAACATATAATCCGGCGTTCGATGTGCTGATACAACTTTCTTTTCATATTCAATATTTAATTCATCTAAAATGTCACACGCATATTTCATAGTGCTCCAGTCTGACTGACTGCCCATTACAACAGCAACTTTTACATTCATGAATAAAAGCTCCTTTTTCACGTTATAAAAAAACCTAGGGTATGTTATGGCTCACTAAAGGAAAGCCACAACTACCCTAGGTTCCATGTATCAATATTCCTTTTGAAAAGGAATCATGTTTACCTATTTAGTAATTGTACTCTCCTCATAGTCCAATGATTTACGGTCATCGGGTAGAAACTCGTGGGCCATATTCCCACTATTATATGAGGTTTCGGATATCTCAATTGACAACTTAATAATAACAGCCAAACCAGAAAAAAGTCAACCCAAAAATCGAATATTTACTATTTTTATCATTAAAATGTTCGTATTTAGAGGCTTTTACCCTCAAAAACAATCTGTTGTCTTACTGGAACATACTCTTTTTTACCATTTATTTCTTTTTCTTCAAAGATAGGCTTTTCCATTCGTCGAACGGGCATATACCCATCTTTTTTCATCCGATCTAAACAACTTGCGATCGTTTCATTTTCTTGTAATTCATATAGTACTTTTTTTGATTTCTTACCCAAAATGCAGCCTCCAGTTCGAAAGAAGTTTCTTACAACGTCAAAAAGAACTTTTATAATAAAAAATTAAATGAATCCACTATAGTGTAACATAATTTAAAAGTTAAATTCATGCTGTAATTTTTAGAAACAAAAAAGACTAGTCATTGAATGACTAGTCTTTTTATTTGCCTGGCAACGTCCTACTCTCACAGGGACAAAGTCCCAACTACCATTGGCGCTAAAGAGCTTAACTTCCGTGTTCGGTATGGGAACGGGTGTGACCTCTTCGCTATCGCCACCAGACATATTATATT